>CAYWJL010000333.1:0-3210 GCA_964458145.1 uncultured Desulfovibrionales bacterium
ATGCATAGGTGTTGCGGGTTATGTCCAGCGTGAGATCATTGTTGGAGGACGTGAGGCTATAGGCAAAAACAGCGGGTGAAATAACGGTAATGTCATCAACAGTGCCGTTGAGCGTTGTGGCATTCAAAAACTGTGTGTTTATCCCGTTTGTATAGCCAAGAGGCACAAGGTTCAGACTGCCTTCCTGCAGGTCGGCTGTCTGGGTGACGATGAGCTGGTCCGATGCCGTATTGTTGAATTCGATTTCCAGAACTCCGTCCGTTCCCTGGATGTAATCCCCATTGATGGTGAGTGTGCCGATGGAGTTGCCCGGGGCCACGGTGCCGGCATCGTTGAATACTGTTCCGTTGAAAGATCCATAACCTCCAAGGATGCTGTCTTCTCCTACAAAGGTATCTCCCACTACCGTGCCGTTATTGAGCAAATGTGAGCTCTCGAGATACACCGCGTAGATATCGTTATCTGCCGATCCAGCTGCCCGGATGGTCCCCAGATTGGTTGCCTGTGCATTCAGCAGGTTCAATGTCCGGACCGTTCCGTTTTGTGTGTCGGCTTCAATGGTGCCGTTTGCGTCGTTGAGCATGGTACTTTCGTCGAGATCCATGCCGCAGGCCAAACCCGTGTTGGTCCAGGCTGTGATATTCCCGGTATTGGTGATATCCATGGCGGAACGGGCACCGATTCCGGTGGCATTCACCTCGGCGGTTGCGTTGATGGTTCCGCTGTTTGTCGCAGATTCGGTTTCGAAGAGTCGCATGCCATAGGAAGCACCTTCTGGGCCTGTGGAAGATGCTGTGATGGTTCCCGTGTTCGTGATGAGCGTGTCCGCCCAGGTGTCAATGCCTGAGGACACTTTGTCGGCGGTGACCGCGATGACGCCTGTATTGGTAATTTTTTTGGCCCAATAACTTTGTATTCCGATTCCGGTCCCATTGGTGCCGGTAGCCTGGACATCGATTCTTTCCCGATTGGTGATATCCACGGTGGAGTTGGCTAGAGACGTCGTCTCTGCAGAGATTCCATATGCAAATGTGTCAATACCATGGGATCTGGAAATGATATCGCCATCGTTGATGGCAGATCCCTGAAAGATGATCATGCCAGTCGCGTTCCCCCCGGTAGCATTGGCTACCAGTCTGCCCTGGTTGGTGGTCATGGTGGGGCCATCACTGAGGATGGCGACGGCGTTGCCGTTCCCGCTGGCTATCATGTTTCCTGTGTTGTATACGCTATGGGCACATAGGCCCAGCCATCATCGCTTTCTGCTTGGGCTGTGATGGATCCCGTGTTGTTGAAAACGCCGCTTGTATCAAAGCTGAAAAAGCGGACCCCGTAGGCCGTGGCCCGGTCGTCAGGCGATGTGGCATTGACCGAAATGGTCCCGGTATTGGTGACTGCGTGTCCCTGCAAACACGCCCCATAGGCCGTAGCCTGCCCCGTATTCGTGGATGCCGTTGCATTGAGAATCCCATGATTTTCGATCCGGCCGGCGTTACCCGCCCAAAGAAACATCCCGTGCACATAGGGATCGCCCTCGGCCACATTGCCGGTGGACGTGAGGGTTCCGTTGTTGATCATGAACGAGGTATCATCGCCCCATTCGTACCATCCCCGGGCAACAGGCTGATAGCCGGTCGCATTCAGCTCCCCGTTTATGGTTCCGGTATTGGTGAATCCGATATTGGCGAACCCGTAATTATTCCAGTCTCCGTATGTCAGATAGCATGCGGATACGGCTACCCGGCCGGCGGTGTAGGCGATGCGCATGTAGCCATCTTCACCCCAGTCCTCACTCCATGAGTTGCGTAGAATCCAGGACCCTATGCCTTCCCCTGTGGAATTGTCGTTCCACCCGACCAGAGAGATGGCATGGTTGTTCCAAGGGAAGTACTCGATGGGAGAATCGGCAATTGTCCGGTTGTCCGAGAAGATTCCATCAGTATAGTCACAGAATTCGTCCCCAACGTAAACCGAGGTATCAACAGCTCCAAAGGTCGAAATAGCCCGTTTGATAGTTTCGATGTCATTGGCAGGGAGTCTGTGCCATCCGGAGAACTGGATTCTGGGAGCATCCCAATGGTAGTCAAGAGAACGGTTTATGTCATTCTCGTAGGGTTCAGCTTCCGCCTTGGTACCCATATAGGGAAAATCTTCCTCCCTGCATGTACCGTAATCCACGAGCGCCTGAAGTTCATCCTTCCAGGGAGCTCCTCCCCCGCCGTAAGATTCGCCTGGAAATCCATCGTAGAAGGGGCCCAGGCTCCAGACGATAAAGGATTCCGACAGAGAAATCGCATCCTCATCATGCAGATTCATGGCTCGGTTGTAGGTGCTTTCGGCTGCAGCCGTCGCGGCAAATGCGTAGCATGTGCCCAGTCTGTCCTGGTTTTTGACAGGAGAGAGATAGTTGTTGCCGTCCACATCCCGCAGATCGAAGCTTGTGGGCAAGGGAGCCGGATGAGCAAAGAGAGGTGATGGGGAGATGAAAGATACAAGAACGCAACAGGCATAAACGAGGAAGAAATGTCGGTACCGCAGGAAGGGGGATTGCATGGCTGCCTCGAAGGGGTTTAATTGGAAATGAGTGTTGTCTATGAACGGGATCGGGAGGTATGATCATTGTCCTTTGCAGAGGACTCTGTGCTGTCTCCCATCCTGACTGTTGTGATCTGATCCCACGACAAAAAGCCCCGCGAATTGGTATCCTGCCGGGGCTTTTTGTTGTGGAGCATTCAATCAGAACCTGATCCTGAGTTCGGCATTGAACCGGTGATCCGTGGATTCATTGGCCTCGGTCAGGGTGCATTCGTAGTCGATGGCTGCAAAGACCATGTCCGAGAGGGGGGCCTTCACGGCCAGGCCGAGGACGGCTGCGTCCTGGGGGATATCCCGTGCTGGTGTGTCAAAGGACGGGCTAGCTGCCAGGAACCGGGAGGTCAGATCATCCTGCTCGGGCAGGAATTCGTGCATCCAGGCCAGGCGGAGTTCCGGGATGAGCACGGCCCTTTTGAGGCGGCATCTGCGGGCGATGTTTATGCCCAGAACGGACTGCAGGGAGTGGGAATCGTGGTCGTCCACGTGCAGGTTCATGGCGTCGGCGTCGGATTCGTCGTAGCCTTCCTCATGCAGGAAGACGTATTCCAGATTCAGGTTGGGGCGGATGGTCCAGTCGCCGTTTCGGATATCGTAGCCGGTGGTGGCCAGCAGGGA
>CAYWJL010000334.1:0-578 GCA_964458145.1 uncultured Desulfovibrionales bacterium
ACACGAAACAGCGAGGAGACTTTTTCTGCTCGTCATGGGGGTGAGCCATGTGAGTCACGTATCCAAGGCCACAATCACAAAAATGAGTTCTGCCCCCGACTCTGCCCCTTGTTTCTTTGATGCTCCGCAGGACAATCAGTACAAAAAACCGAACAGCCAGAGCGGTTTTTTCGGGCCGAAACCCATCTCCATGCCGTCCAGGGATCTGTCCTGCACAAGAACATAAAGAGATAATCAGCCTGTCCCCGTTCTCCCCGTTCTCTTGTCAATAACAGTTTGCTTTTTCTGAACGACTGCCATGAACATGGTCGAGGCAACGGCTAAGGGTGGGGCCTTTTATCTAGAGCTCTTTTCGAGGATCTTCAGGAACCTATCTGATCAAGCAGGGCAGGGTGTTTGAAGGGAACCGAAACCAAGGCCGGCATAATCATGATGCCGGCCCGTCATGGACCGTTTCAGCCATGACGGAGTCTTCGGGCGGGTGTTTTTTCCGTCTGTTTTTTTCGTAGCGCATCTGCAAAATCTCCACTCCCAGAGCGAATCCCATGGGCAGATAGATGTACCCCTTGGGGACATGC
>CAYWJL010000334.1:588-3198 GCA_964458145.1 uncultured Desulfovibrionales bacterium
GACGCCCACCAGGATCAGGAAGGAAAGGGCCAGGATTTTCAGGGCCGGATTGTTGAGGATGAAATCACCGATAGGTCGGGCAAAAATGAGGATGACGACAAAGGACAGGACAACGGCCGTAACGATGATCCAGATATGGGATGTCAGGCCTACTGCGGTTATCACGGAGTCGATGGAAAAGACCATGTCCAGCAGGGCGATCTGGGAGATGACGGCGGCGAACCCGGTACGGGTGCCGGAACCGGACGTGGGGGCGGACTCGTCGTGGAGTTCCACGGCCTTGTGGATTTCGTGAACCGCCTTGAAAAGGAGAAAGAATACTCCTGCGATCAGGACGATATCCCGGGCGGAAAAGGTGAGGACAACGGGATCTGTCAGCCCGGTCAAGGCCAGAACCAACCCGAGCATGACCAGGCGCGCGATCATGGCAAGGGCCAGCCCGATCACCCGGGCCCGCTGCTGCAGGGGTTTTGGCAGTCGCCCGACCAGAATGGCAATGACCAGAACGTTGTCAACGCCGAGGACCAGTTCGAGCCCCATGAGCAGGGCGAGAAGACTGAGAGCATCAAGCATGGTCACCTCCTTTGGGCCCGTATCCGGTATTGGCAAAATGCATGCCTGCCTGGCTCAGGGCCGCTTTGCCCCTGATGGTCAGGTCAGAGACGAAATGAAATTGCCGGCGTACATCCAGGGGGTAGGCCTTGAGGCGGTAATGGGTACCCCAGGGCTTTTCCGTGACGATCACGTTGATGGGCCGGGTGATCTGCAGGAATGCGCTGGTCAGCGCGACATCATGGAGCAGACTGGTCACCAGAGCACCATCGTGATGGGGGTGAAGAAAAAAATCAGCGGCACATTGCAAATACTGTCCACCGTCATTGGCGTTGAAAATGAGGTGGTCCCACAGTTTCATGTGCGGGATGACCACCACGGTATCGTCAGGCGTCACGATTTCCGCGCTGCGCATGCTGATGGATTTCACTTCGCCGTATGCCCCGTCGATGGTCACCCAGTCTCCGGGGCGGTAGGGGGCCTCGTACAATGTCACCACGCCGGCAATCAGACTGCTGACATATTCCTTGAGAGCGAAGCCCAGCCCGAGTCCCAGTGCGCCCAGCAGGACCATGAGGTTCTCGAGGGTGGGATCGATGATCAGATTGATCATCACCACGCCGGTGCCAAGAATGATCGCCAGCCGCAGTACAGGTACGAAAGCCAGCAAATGGAAACGCATCCGACCGGATATCTTGTTTGCAATCCAGGTCAGGAAACGAGCGCTCACAAAAATCAGCAGCCAGGCTCCGCCAATGAGCAGGCCGATATGAACAAGATTCGCCTGACTCAAGGTGCGAAAAATTCCGGAAATTCCTGTCGTGGTATCCATTTGTAGCCTCCTGAACCGTCGTCATGCGTGATCGATATGGGAATGCAACGTCCATGTGCTTCAAAATTGGTCCACCGGGTATCCCTGCGTGTTGAGAAATCCACGTACTGCAGGATAGCCGAGAGGGGTGACCTGTGGGATGGTTGCATGCCGGGTTACCAGTCCGTATTCCTGCAGTCTGGAAAGCGTTTCCCGGATGCGGCAGGGCGAGAGGGGCAGTACGGTCGGCAAAAGCGCACTCTCCAGGCCCTTGTGCAGAAGCAGGGTATGCAGCACGACCCCTTCATCGCTTCCGGCAGTCGGAGGAAGGTCCGGCAGGGAGAGCCTGGTCCACGGGATGACCCACACTGTCGGCTGCAATGTGGCGGGCTGCTGGTTCTCGTCACCCTCAGCCATTGGTGTTTCGGGCTCGGTCCTGAGAGCTGTGCGCCATATGGCCCGGGCAATGCCGAAGATACCCCTGCTGTGGGACGCCAGAAATTGCAGAAAATTGCCGGCTTCATCGGGTATGCCTTCGGTGGTTTGCAGTGGGAGGACAGGGAGTCCGTTGTCGGATTGACGGAACAGGATCGGCCGATTGCCGGTGGGGTCGGACAGCCTTCGGAAGTGCTCTGCCAGGTGTAAGGCCTCGCACGGTTGCAGGCTGAAGGGGACGGCTGTTCGTCCGCGCCATATATGTCGAAGGTATGCCCATGCCCAGCTGTCACACCCGATGATACCCCGGCCCAGTCTGCCGGAAAAGGCCTTGTCCAGAAAACGGCGGATAAGGTCGAGTCCTTGTGCATGGCGGATATAGGCCTGTTCCAGAACGGGGAATACCCATGGCCTGTCAGGGTCGATTTGTCCAAAGAGCACGGCGGCATCCCCGGCAAGGATCTGTTCGGCTGACGGGGGGGTTATGATCTGCCGGTCGCTGTGCCCTGCCCAGGCGCAAAGCACATGGGCATGTCCGCTTCCGGGCGGTCCGATCATGACCATGACGGGCTGGTCGGGGGCTTCCGTGCCAAGGCGTTCCCGGTTTGTCTGTTCCATGACCAGGGCCGCTGCATGCCAGTCTTGCGGGGGGACGATCGTATCGATCCGGTCTCGAGAGAGGGGTTGGAGGGTGTCCTTTGCGGTGAATGGAGCGGTCTTTTCGGATGCGGGATTCCGAAAGAGACGCCGGAAGGCCGTAATCCTGTTCCGTACGCTATGTGTGACCGGTCCTGGAGGAATGCGATAGTCAT
>CAYWJL010000335.1:0-2911 GCA_964458145.1 uncultured Desulfovibrionales bacterium
TTCAGGCCCGTTGAAATTCTGGAGAAAGCCGGTGATCTCGGTGTAGGTGAATCCTTTGAGCATGAACGGGATGACAGCCAGCAGAAACATGGAGCCGAACATGATCCAGAACTGGACGAGCTGATTGATGGTCGTTCCCTTCATCCCCCCGACCGTGACGTAAACCGTGATGATCAGGGATATGATCACGATGGCTGTTTTGTAGTTCAGGCCCAGGAGCAGTCCCATGACCTTGCCCGCACCGAGCAGCTGCGGGGCCATGTAGAACATGGACACGAACAGGACGCCGATGATCCCCCAGATGCGGGCGTGCCGCGAGTGGAACCGTTCGGACACGAAATCCGGGACCGTGTATTTGCCGAACTTGCGCAGGGGTGAGGCCAGAAACAGGAGCAGGGCGATGTAGCCGACAAAAAATCCGAAGGCATAGATGATACCGTCGAATCCCTTCATGAAGGCGATCCCGGCTACTCCCAGGAAGGAGGCGGCGCTCAGGTAATCGCTGGAAATGGCCGAGGCGTTGATGAATGAATTGACTTTGCGGCCGGCCAGATAATAGTCGGCCGCGGTTTTCTGGACTCTGAAGAGCCAGGTGGTGATGACGGTGAAGGTGAGCATGGCCCCGATGAGGATCAGGGCTGTGGTAGGAACCTGGTAAACTGTATCCATGGGGCTACTCCCGGGCATGTTTGGTTTGGATGGTGTCTTCCATGGCATTGGCCGCTCTGGTGTAGATGATGAAAATGATCCAGGTTACCGGATAGATGACGAGTCCTACAAGTACATAGTGAAGGGGCATGCCGAACAGAGATTGGGCTGAGATCCAGTCCTTGCCGATGTAGACGAGGAGGTACAGGCCGATAATGGATGCGAAATAGGGAATACCGAATGCCAGGGCAAAGGCGAGTTGTTTCTTTCGCAATGCGTTTACGTCCATGGGTTACCTCCTGGGAAATGGGTGATAGTGTCCATCCTGTTCTACACGATCCCGTTTGCGACGCTACCTCTTTCAGGTGAACGGTCGAAGGATATTCAATGCCCGGTGTCGGGACCTTCCATGTTTTTGCCGCTACCGGTCGAACCCGGGGACGGGCCGTTCGTTGGCATGGGCTGGTCATGACCGTGTGGCGTGTGCTAAAGGGGAAACGAAGAGAGATTCCGGCGTTTCGATGGGGGTGAACGGGATCTGAGACGCGCTGGATTACGTGTAGGCACCAGGAAAGGCAGATGAACGAATGTCCATGGTTCGACAATGCGGGCACACGAGCCCGGGCCATGCTCGGTCTGGTCGAGCATGGTGATCTCGAAGGGGTACGTGCGGGACGGATCGAACTGGTCCGGAACGCTCTGAACGCGAACAAAACCCCGGCAGACATCTCCCGGGACGTGTCCTCATTCAACCGGGACCTTGTGGGAGCGATCATCGGCACCCATGCCGGGGAGCATCCCTGGCTCGAGACGTGTACCTGGCTGGAGTTCGGGTCAGGGGGGCGGCAGGAGCAGGTCTTGTCGTCGGATCAGGACAACGGACTCATCTATCCGGTTCGGCCCGACACCCACGAACTGGACGAGGTGACCCAGGATATGGTCATGGCCCTGGATGGAGCCGGGATGCGGCTGTGCCCGGGCGGGATCATGGTCACGTCAGATACCTGGCGGGGTACGGGGGAGGAATGGAAGGAGCGGATTCACGGGTGGCTGTCCAATCCCGTGGAAAAGGGGCCGTGGCAGTACGGACTCATACTGGATTTCAGACCCCTTGCCGGGCCCGAGGAACCGGCTGTCTGTCTGCGGCAGGAATTATGGGAGTATGTCCGGACCCGCCCGCTCATCCTGAGGCTTCTGGCCGATGAACTGGCCGGATACCGGATTCCCCTGACCATGTGGGGCAATTTCGTGCTCATCAAGAAGGGAGCCCTCCAGGGAGGGCTGGATATCAAAAAATCCGGGTTGGTGCGTCTGGGAACGGCCGCCCGGATCCTGGCCCTGAAATACGGCCTCACCATGCACCACACCCTGGACCGGATTCACGAGTTGGCAGATCAGGGACATATCGGGAGAAAGCTGGGAACGCGCCTGGCCCGGTTCTGGTCATGGAGTCAGGGCAAACGTTTGGCCATAGGGCTCGAGGAATTGGAGGCAGGAAGAACGCCGCATAACATCATCTATCCCTATCAGCTGGACAGGGAAGAGATACTCCTGCTCAAGGACGGGCTGCATGCGGTTGAGAAGTTCAGCAGGCTGGTTCTGGATGGGGCGGGGTTTTAGGAGGAAGGGGGCGTAGATTGTGCTTCAGGTTGAAACCCTCCCCCAACCCCTCCCTGAACTACGGGAGGGGGGCTTTTTATTCGCGAAATCAGTGTGTTGTGTCTTGTATCCCGCAGGCTTGATTTTGGGTTGGAATGTCTTTTTTGACCACTCATCAGTCCCGGTACAAGCAACAGCCTGGTCCCCCACCCTGGCAAGGGCGGGGTTAGGGGCGGGTCGGATTATCGCTCCCTTCCTCTCTAAACCAACTTCGAGTCGTCAAGATTTTCCCATCGATTCTTTATTCTGCGCACTGCGCACTGTGCACTGCGCACTTTCCTTCTTTCCCGCCTGTTTCACGATCCATTCAACCTGCCGACAAATGCCCATGAGCAGGTTGAACTCATGCCGTTTCATGGTGAACCGCTGCAGAAAGCGGCGCATGGGGAGCATGAAATAGTCCGGGTTGTCGTCGTGCAGAAAGTCGATGTCCATGAGGGAGGTCTTGATCCGTTCGATCAGGACCTCTTGTTCTTTGTGCGTGATGGAGCGGCCGGCAGGGAGGTCGTTATCTGCAGGTGGCTGGAGAGCGGATTGTTTGAAGATTTCGTAGAGGATGATCAGGGCTGCCTGGGCCAGGTTCAGGGAAGTCATGTCCCTGTGG
>CAYWJL010000335.1:2921-3197 GCA_964458145.1 uncultured Desulfovibrionales bacterium
CAGGCCGCTGTCTTCAGGGCCGAAGACAAGGGCCACATCTTCTCCCGTGGTGAGCTGTTCGGCAATGGATGTACCCGCCTTTTCCGGGGTGATGATGGATTTGCGCCATCCCCCGGTGCGGGCCGTTGTTCCGTAGGCCACGGAAAACGGGGCCAATGCCTCGGCCAGGTCGTCCACAATGGTGATCTCGTCCAGGAGCTGTTCGCTGTGGGGAGTGGCCAACCGTTTGGCCTTGGTAACATCCCAGTTCCGAGGACTGACCAGGCTGATCCTGTG
>CAYWJL010000336.1:0-2753 GCA_964458145.1 uncultured Desulfovibrionales bacterium
TAACCTTTGCCAAGGCAAGCGATCCGGCTAACGGAACTGTGACCGTCAATGCAGACGGCACCTATGTTTACACCCCGGCAGACAACTTCAACGGAAACGACTCCTTCACCTACACGGTAACTGATGTCGATTCTGGTGAGGCTTTAACCCAGACCGTGAACATCACTGTCAATCCGGCAACCGATCTTACAGCTGCTGATGATACTGCAACCATAGCAGAAGATGCCGTTCTGACCGGCACAGTGGCAACCAACGATTCCACGACCTCCGGCGGAGATCTTTCCTTTGCCAGGACGACCGATGCGGCCCATGGCTCGGTGACTGTCAATCCAGACGGAACCTACACCTATACTCCTGACGACAACTTCAATGGCAGCGACTCCTTCACCTACACGGTGACCGATGCCGCTTCCGGCGAGGCTCTGACCCGGACCGTGGATATCACGGTCGATCCGGTCACCGATCTGTCGGCGGGCAACGACACCGCGTCCGTGGATCAGGATACCCAGCTGACCGGAACTGTCGCTGCCAACGATTCCACCACGTCCGGCGGGTCTCTCAGCTTTGCCGTGGAATCGAATCCGGCCAACGGTTCGGTGACCGTCAATGTCGACGGTTCCTACCTATATACGCCCAATGCGGGTTACAGCGGGGATGACTCCTTTACCTACACGGTGACGGACAGCGATTCGGGCGAGGTAGTGACCAGGTCCGTGTCCATCACGGTGAACGAGGTGTATGTCCCGCCACAGGAGGATCCTGATCCTCAGCCCGATACCGAACCCGAAACGCCGATCAATACGCCTGATGAGAACGACGGGGATGACACGACTCCTCAGGATGAAACCGGAGACGAGCCTTCTGATGAGACCGGAGACGATACTCCCGCCAATCCCTTTGAAGATCTCGATGACGATGACGGCTTCAGGGACGGAGACGGTCTCTGCGACGATGATGGTCTCGGGGACGATGACGGTCTCGGAGACGAGACCGGGACAGGGGATGACGACCTTTCCGGCGGTGATGATGATGGCCTGACAGGCGGCGATGACACTGATTTGACTGGGGGGGATGACAACGACCTGACCGGGGATGATGATACCGATCTCTCCGGAGGCGACGACAACGATCTGGCCGGAGACGATGACGGATCTTCGGGAGACTATACGGGTGACGATACCGGCGATGACGGGACCACGGGCGATGATACCGGTTCGGACGGTGATTCCGACTCGGGTACCGAGGGTGATACCGGCACAGAAGGGGATGCTGGAGGAGAAGATACCGGCGGCACGGGAACAGGCGATCTGCCGGGTGCTCAGGAAAGCGAAGAGGGGGATGGACAAAGCGGTGACACATCAGGTTCCCAGGAGTCTCAGGCAAATACCTACGATCTGGTCGTGGATGCCGGGATCAAGGACCAGATCCTGCCCGTGGAGGAAGATGTCAATCTGACCATTCCAGAATCCGCCTTTGATATCCGCACCACGGGTGACGACGGATCGGAAGGCACCGAGAATATCGAGATCCAGCTCGCAGCAACCCTGAAGAACGATGCGCCCCTTCCCGACTGGCTGAATTTCGATCCGGAAACCCGCACCTTCACCGGCAAGCCTCCCGAGGAGATGGACATCGACTCCCTTGAAATCAAGGTGACAGCCAAGACTGTTCATGGCAAGGAAACCCATGCCACATTCACGATCATCTTCCATGAAAATACGGAAAAGCAGACCGATGCCGAGTCGGAGTCCGGCTCAGAATCGGATGGGGAAAGTGTCCTTGATCAGGGCGAGCTTGTCAGCAATCTGACCGGGTTGGGGATCGGTATTTCCGCCGGATTGACCCTGGTCGGTAAGGGGGTTGCCACCGACAAGCCCGGTTTCATGGGTCGGATCAAGAAGATGTCCGATTCCTTTGAAAGGGAGCGCCGGGCATTCCTGGAATCTCTGGGATTATAGTTCAGATACTGTAGATTGTCAGTTTGTGCGGTCATTCCGATGGAAGTCCATTATACAAAGAAGGAGAAAGAATGCGTATCTCGTTGATTGTGGTTGTTGCCCTGTTCCTATCTGCGTGCAGCATCAAACCCACGCCGTTGACGGACAATGAAATCAAGCAGCGGGTAGACAACGATCTTTTGACCATGTTCAGCGACCAGGAAGAGGTCGATGGATCCTTGGACATTTATCAGGCCATGGCTCGGGGGATCAAATACAACCTGACCTATCGGCTCAAGATGCTGGAAGAGGCATTGAGCCAGCGTCAGCTGGATGTCTCCCGGTTTGATCTTCTTCCCAAGCTCACGGCCGATGCGGGGTATCACTACCGTAACAAATACAGCGGATCTTCCAGCTCTGCCCTGGACGGGAACACGGCCGGTGAACAATCCCTGAGAACCTCGACCTCCCAGGAGAGAAATCGCTATACCACAGACGTCGGGGTCATGTGGAACGTTCTGGATTTCGGCGTGAGCTACATCCAGGCCAAGCAGCAGACCGACCGGATACTCATTGCCGAGGAGCGGCGGAGAAAGGCCATTCAGAATATCGTTCTGGATATCCGGTCCGCGTACTGGCGGGCCGTGGGCACGGACGAGCTCATTGCCGACATGACCCTGCTTCTCGATCAAACCAACGCGGCCATAGCCGATGCCCGGAAAATCGAGGCAGGGGGCGAATCTGAGTCTGACAATGTTCTATGATCTCTGCCCGAAATCGGTGAGAAAGCTTTTTTTTATTGTGTCGACGGTCGTC
>CAYWJL010000336.1:2763-3176 GCA_964458145.1 uncultured Desulfovibrionales bacterium
CGCGGCCATAGCCGATGCCCGGAAAATCGAGGAGCAGCTTCTCAAGCCTCCGCGTGAGGTCATGGAATACCAGCGGGCACTTCTGGAGAACGTCCGGCTTCTGTGGGGCCTCATCCAGCAGCTCAAGAACGCGCGCACGGAACTGGCAACCCTCATGAACCTCAAGCCGGGCACCGCCTTCCATCTCGAACAGCCGGATACGAAACACATCGCCATTCCGGAAATTTCCCTCCCCGTGGCAGAGATGGTCAGAGAGGCTCTGGTCATGCGTCCCGAGCTCAGGGAAGAGGATTACAAGAATCGCATCACGTTACTGAATACCAAAAAGGCCATCCTGGAGATGCTGCCGGGGATCAATCTGGAATTCAGCTACAATACCGATAACAACAAGTATCTGGCTTTCAACGACTGGA
>CAYWJL010000337.1:0-1246 GCA_964458145.1 uncultured Desulfovibrionales bacterium
GCGCTCTTCCGGGCGCTCACGGCGCCGGGGGCGGAGCGGAAGGGGCACGCTCTCTACTCGGGCCTCGTCCTGAACGAGAAGGGGCTCGACCGCGCGCTCGCCTGCGGCGTCGAGATGGTCTGCCTCGGCGTCTCGGCCTCCGAGACCCACAGCCGGAAGAACGTGGGGCTGGGGACGGCCGAGGCGACGGAGCGGAGCGTCGCGACGGCGAAGCAGGCCGCCCTTGCGGGGCGGAAGGTCCAGGTCTCCGTCCAGTCGGCGTTCGGCTGCGGGTTCGAGGGGCACGTCCCGGAGGAGAGGGTGATCGACATCGCCCGCGCCTACGTCGACGCCGGCCTCCGAACGATCGCCCTCGCCGACACGGCCGGGCACGCCTACCCCGAGCAGGTCGAGCGGCTGGCCCGGGACTTTACCCAAGAAGGCGGTTTTACCGAGCGCATGTACAGGGTGCGTACCGCAGCCAGAAAGGGGAATCGTTAAACAACATCCCGTTCTTCCCTGCATTCTTCCAGAAACAGGTGCGGGGCAATGTCCGGGTGATCGCTACGCAGCACATAGATCAACCCCGGGTGGGCTACATCCACGGCCTCACCGGTTGCCTTTTCCACGCGAAACAGGCTCGGGGAAAGCACCGGCCGCTTCAGCCCCGGGGCAAGAATTGCCACTGCCTGCGAAATATCCCATGGATTCTTGACCGCTATCTCCCACGAATCGCTACCAATCTGTCTGATGACCCTTCCCAGAATGGTCTTCTCGGGCTCCGCCTCAGGCGTGAAGAATATCTTGCGTTTCGGGCAGAAGAATCCCGAGCTCAGTGGTCTGGTCGCTGCCCGTGAAAGCTGATCCATGTACTTGTTCGGCCGAAAAGTTCCTGAGGCCGTATCGTCCAGGGCCGTGCGATAGGTATCCACCACCCTGCAGAGATAAGCCGAGGTCTTCATTCTTCCTTCTATTTTCAGCGAGGCAATCCTGTTTTTGGCAAACCAGGGCAGGTATTTGACCAGGCAGAGATCCTGGGCGCTCAGGATCTGGGAATAGTCCTCGTCCTGGGTGATCTCCCAGAGGCCCTCTCCCGGGCGGGTTCGTTCGTCCACCCGGATGGCCACTGTTTTATAGTCGAAGCGGCAGGGGTGGGTGCACAGGCCCAGGTTGGCCGAACGTTGGTTCAGGTGAGCACTCAGGAGACACCTGCCTGAAATGGCCATGCACATAGCTCCGTGGACAAAGATTTCCAGTTCGAGTCCGT
>CAYWJL010000337.1:1279-3175 GCA_964458145.1 uncultured Desulfovibrionales bacterium
GCTGTTGGATGTGTTGGCCTGGGTGCTCAGATGGATGGGGATATGGGAGGCTATTTTTTGTGCCATTCGGACAATGCCGGGATCGGCGATGATCAGGCCGTCAACGGGCAGCTCTGCAAGCCGCTCCAGTTCTCTGGTAACCGTGGGGAGATGCTTTTCCCAGGCCAGGATGTTCAGGCAATAGTAGACCTTGACCCCTTGTCCGTGGGCATAATCAAGAGCGCCCGGGAGATTTTCAGCAGAAAAACCATGTGCCTTGGCACGCAGATTGAGGATGGTGCCGCCGAGATAGACGGCATCGGCCCCATAGGCCACGGCTGTTTCCAATTTTTCGCGGTTGCCGGCCGGGGGGAGGAGTTCGGGGGGGGGAGACGACATAGGGGAAAGGATGGGATTAAGGATGGAAGATAGAAGGGATATAGGATATAGGATAAAGGATATGTGATACAATCCTATATCTTGTATCATATATCTTATATCCTTTATCTTTTTTCACCCCCCCAACCCCTGCTCTTTCCGGCGATCCTTGAACGCCTGGAGAATGGCGTACGGCCCTTCAAGATTGCCCTTGCCGATCCCCAGTTCGATGTCCGGTTTGACGGTGCCGTGAAAATCCGAGGAGGTGCTTGGCAGGAGGTCGAATCTTTTGCAGAGGTCGAGATATTTTTGGGTCTGACTTGGGGAATGCAGGGAATAATATGCCTCGAGGCCGTCAATGCCCAGCTTGGCGAGCCGTTGGATTTCCGCGGCTTCGGCCTCGCCTGAAAGGTCCAGTGAGTAGGGATGGGCCAGGATGATGGTGGCCTCTTCTTCTTTCAGTGCCTGGATGGCCATCTCCGGGGTCAGCTTGTCCTTGGGCACATAGGCGGAACCCGTGGAACCGAGGAGAGTATCAAATGCTTCCTGGATCGAAGAGACAACTCCCTTTCCCATAAGCACCCGGGCAAAATGCGGCCGACCCACAGTGCCGTCGCCGGCCAGGTCGAGGATTTCCTGATACGTGACATCGATGCCGAGTTCGTTCAGCTTGGCCACGATCCGCTCGTTGCGCGTGGCCCGCTTGTCCCGAAGATTTTTGAGGACCGCGTTCAGATGGGGGGCGCTTGGGGGGACCCAAAGCCCGACGATATGCATGAATCCGGGCTGGAAGGTGACGCTCAGTTCGCAACCGGGAATGACCTCGACCCCGTACTTGTTACCTGCCTCGATGGCTTCGTTCAGACCATTGGTCGTGTCGTGATCGGTCAGGGCGATGGCGCGCAGTCCCAGATCGCGGGCGTGTTCGACCAGTTCGGTAGGCGTCAGGGTGCCGTCCGAGGCTGTGGAATGTGCGTGAAGATCTACTTCCGCCATGGTGAGATTCCTTTTCAGAGAGGTCGGATTTTCTGCTCAGCAGGAGCGGGGTGTCAGCCGAACCCGCTCCATAGCAAAAAAGGATAGCCCCGAATCGTGACTATCCTTCAAAAAAAGACCAGGCCGCGTGTCTACTTGAACCGGTAGGTGATCCTGCCGCGGGTCAGGTCATAGGGGGAGAGTTCCACCTTGACCCGGTCGCCTGGGAGGATGCGGATATAGTACTTGCGCATCTTGCCGGAAATATGTCCCAGGATGTTATGCCCGCTGTCCAGCTTGACCTGGAACATGGCATTGGGGAGTGCTTCTTCGACAACGCCTTCAACTTCGATTGCTTCTTCTTTGGCCATGAATGGTATCCGTGTTTACTGTGGTGGTGGTCAAGCATCCTCAAAAAGGATGCTTGCTCTTTGATAAAAGTAAATGCATAGCCGCAGCACTGATCAAAGTCAATATATCCGTTCTCTTTCCGCAGGGCTGATTTGTTTTCATGGCTGGCTTGCCCCGTTCTGGGCGCTTTGAAACTCCCTCGCCGGCCTCGTA
>CAYWJL010000338.1:0-3172 GCA_964458145.1 uncultured Desulfovibrionales bacterium
GCTTGTCGAGGCACTGCTAGAACTCGGTAAGTCAGATCAGGCCCGGTCCCAGGCCCTGGTGATCCTCAAGCAGGCTCCCGAAAATCTCGAAGCCAGGCTGCTTCTGGGAACCCTTGCCGACGCAGCAGGCGATCTCGACGGGGCAAAAGAATATTATCTCGATGCGTTGCAACTCGATCCCACCTATGCCCCGGCAGCCAATAACCTCGCCTATATCCTGGTCAGGCAGGGGGGTGATCTGGATGAGGCCCTCAGGCTGGCCACCATTGCTCTTGAAAAGATGCCCGATGACGCCCTGGTTCTGGATACCGTGGGCTTGATCCATCTGCGGCGGGGCGAGCCGGAACTCGCCCGGGGGTATCTTGTGCGCAGCGTTGCCAAGGATGCGAGCAACCCGGTTTTCCTGTATCATCTCGGCCTCGCCCATTTCGAGCAGGGGGATACGGGCAAGGCCGGTGAATTGCTGGCAGGTGCCCTGGCATTCAATGCAACATTCGATGGTGAGGAACACGCCCGGAGCATTCTGACCACCATCTGGTCTCAGGGGTCCGTGAACGGATCGGAGGGGACAACCGGTGAGTAGTCTTCTGCGAGTCCGGAAACATGATCGGTTTCCAGGAGATGATGTCGGAATCAGGAGCGGCGATGCCCTGTGGAGGCGAGGATGAAATTCTTTCCATTCAGACTTCTCATCCTGTGCATCCTGCTGCCCTCTGTGCTGTACATCGGGTCATTGCAGGCCGTATCCACGGGATTGGAAACAAAGTATTCCACTGATCTGGCCAGTGTCTATCTGGGCGATACCACGCTGCTTCTTCAGGGCAAGGTTCGCCTTCGGGATATGGTCAACCGGAACATCAACCGGTATTTTGCCGGGAGCAACGCCCTGTACTGGGGAGTGAAGCCCAATGTTCTGGTCACCACCAATGATAACGAGATCATCTATCCCGCTTCCTTTGACAGCCAGAGCCGGATCGGTCCCGATGACACCCTGGATATCGCTCAGGAAAACTACGAGCTCCTGAACAAGGGCCTCAACCTGAGTGTGAATCTCTCCCTTTCACCGGGGTCGCCTGCCGGTCTTTCCCTGCTGGCTGTGTACGTGATTCTGGACATCGTCGTCCTTTTCGTGGGGTACAGGCGGGGACTTGCCCGGGCCTTGCGGGAGGAGGCGGAAAAAGATTCCAGGATCAGGGAACTTCGTGATCAGGAACGGCGATTCGCCGAGCGGATCGAGGAGCTGGACAGTCTCAAGGTTGATCTCGAATCCAAGGTGGACCGCGTCAAGAAGGAACTCGTGCAGGAAAGGGAGCAGGCCTCGGCCAACGAGGACGGCATGCTCGACGAGATCGTGGCCCTGGAGGAGCAGCTGGAACAGACCCGTCTGAGTCAGCATAACCGGCTTGCTGAAATCGAGAAACTCAGAGAGAAGATCGATGAGCTGAGCAGCAAACCGGCTCCTCGGCAGACGAGGAAAATCAAAGGGGCTGACAACCTGGAAAAACGGATGCGCGCCCTGTACAAGAATCTGGATATCCATGACAGGACCATCCAGGGCATTACCGAGCTGGCCGAGGACATGCGCATCAAGGCCGAGGAAGTCATTCTCCAACTCAACACCGATCCTTCCCTGGTGACCGTCAAAAGAAAGGTTTTCGGCAAGGGACGTAAGACCAAGGTGTTGGAGGTGGCCTTCGGGTATAACGGGCGGCTCTATTTCAGGCACAAATCCGCCGGGGGCATCGAGGTGCTCTGTGTGGGGAGCAAGAATTCCCAGAACAAGGATCTGGAGTTTCTGGACCGGGTATAGGAATCAATCCCTTTGGGCGATGATTCGTAGGGGCAGATTCCATATCTGCCCTTTTCCGCGTCCGGAATCCACCCTCACCGTTTCCCTGTACCCAGAACCCATCTCTGCCCTCTATGAATCCGTTTTTACCCTGTTTTCGGATATGGGATCCATGACGGCGGATATGGAATCCGCCCCTACGATTGTACCATGCAAAGGGTGTCGTTACCGGGTATGGTCGTACCAACAAGGAATGAACCGTGAGAGATTTGACAGGATGAAACTGTAATGAATGAAGACCGCCTGCGGTATGACGTGGATGAAGAACCACCGTTTCATCTGGCCTTTGTCCTGGCATGCACCCATGTTCTGCTCATTTTCGACGCCATTATTTTCGTGCCCAACATCCTCGGCAAGGTCACGGACGTGCCCCATGCGACCCTCAGGTTTGCCGCCTTCGGGATCATTCTCATCGCCGCATTGTTCACCTTTTTCCAGTCCTGGCACAAGCGGGGATTCGGAGCCGGGGCCATTCTTTTCACGGGGTCCTACAGCGCGTTTCTAGCCTGTTCCATCGATGCCGTGAACATGGGGGGGATGGAACTTCTTGCCTGGATGTCGCTGTTGAGCGTTCCGGTTGTTTTCCTCTACACCTATTTCATCCGTTTTTTCCGCCACATCATCACCCCGGCCGTGGGTGGGGTGGTCATCCTGCTCGTGGCTGTCTCCCTCATTCCCCTGGCCCTGGATCTCTGGACGGGTGATGCGGGTCTTGCCAGGTCGGTTGTTTCCTCCCGCTTCATGGTGGGCGGGCTGACCGTGTCCGTGCTGGTGGGGCTCATGCTTTTCGGCAAGGGCACCGTCCGCATGTGGAGCCCTCTCATCGGCCTGGGAAGCGGGTACGTTGCAGCGGCCAGTGTGGGACTTTTGAAGCTCGAGCATGCCGCACACGCGCCCTGGATCGGCCTGCCGGAGTTTGCCTGGTCCGGCATGGACGTGGGATTTTCCGGCTACCATCTGCCCCTGTTTCTGGCCTTTTGCATGGCCATGCTTGCCAGTGTCATTGAAAATACCGGGAACCTGATGCTTGTCCAGCAGGTTTCCACAAGGGACTTCAGGCGGGTTTCCTACGACCGGATTCAGGGGGGACTCTACTGCGACGGACTCAGCAAGATCGTGGCCGCGCTCTTTGGTACGGCCGTGCCTTCCGTCTATTGCGACAACATTCCCCTCATCGAGATGACCGGGGTTTCGTCGGCCCGGGTGGGCAGGATCGGGGCATTGATCCTTCTGTGTCTGGCCTTCATGCCCAAGGTGAGCGGATTCGTGCTGGACATGCCCGCTCCGGTCATCGGCGGTTTTCTGCTGGTCATCGCGGCCCTG
>CAYWJL010000339.1:0-3161 GCA_964458145.1 uncultured Desulfovibrionales bacterium
GGATATCCTTGTTGCAAGGCATGGGACAAAAGGGATTCCATGGACACCAGAGCATCCGTTCTATTGATCTCGACGCCACTGAAATCAAACCCGGCATGGCTGTAATCATCAACGAACCGGGAAATCCTGGCGTTGATATGATTGAACAGGGATCGTTTGATGTCCTCCATGGAACCGCCGGCATCCACGCATGAAAAATCCCAGCGAAGGATGAAATAGGAATTTCTGGATTCTGTGGGTTTGTTGCCTATATGCAACCCGCCAAAGATTTTCTCGAAATCATCCTTTTCTGCCACATCATAATAATTCTCCAGCATGGACAAAAGCAGACTCTTGCCGAACCGGCGCGGGCGGATGAAAAGCTGTGACTTGGCCTTTTCCAGCAAGGGAATCTTGTCAGTACGATCACAATAGTAGTAATCCTCTGTCACGATTTCCTTGAAATCGGCCATTCCATAAGGGAATTTCATACTGGTCTCCCAATCTTTTCGTTTTTGAGCATCCGATGTCATTGATGCAGATCCCGATCGATGCCGCACTGTTTGATCTATCCGGGATGATTGTAGGTATGTCGATGTATGCCGAAAAGTGAAAAACGAGATTCCAAGCTGTCATCAACCGGACCATCTATTGATATGCCTAGCCAAATCCCCGGTTTCGAGCAAGAAAAAAGGGATGAACATACTGTCCATCCCTTTTTTTCTCTGTATGCACCACCAATCGGACGCACTGCTTTTGATCAGTCCGTGGTTCTCCGGATGACTTCCATAACCGGGGGAAGTTTTCGCAATTTTTCGATGGCTTCATAGAGATGGGTGGTGTCACGCACCTGGATGGTGAGCAGAATCTCGGTATTGCCGTCGATATCCGATCTGAAGTTGCCCGAATCGATATTCACATCTTCCTCGGCGAGCAGGGTAGCCACGGTTGCCAGAACGCCGCGCTGATTCTTGCATTTCATCTTGATTTTGACCGGCAGACGCTGATGGCCGGAATCTTCCCAGCTGACATCGAGGAGGCGTTCTTCCTCCATATTGGCCACATTGGGACAATCCTGGGTATGGATGGTGACGCCTCTGCCCCTGCTGATGTAACCGACAATGGGATCGCCCGGAACCGGATTACAGCATTGCGCGAATCTGACCAGAACATCCTCCACCCCACGCACCCTGATGGAATCCGAGGTCCGCTTCTTCCCTTCCCGAGCCCTTGCAGCTTCCTGCTCCCGTGCCTTTTCTTCGTCCTTGTCCAGCTTGACCTCTTCCTTGGGCATGAGCTGATGCAGGAGCTGCTTGGGCGTGATCCTGGCATAGCCCACAGCGGAAAGCAGATCATCCACTGTCTTGAGGGACATTTCCCGGGCTATGGGCTCGAGATCGCCGTTCTTGAGGGCCTTGACAAAATTGATCCCCAGCTTGCGTCCCTCTTTTTCGAGAACCTCCTTGGCCAGGGAAATGGAGCGTGCCCGCTCCTCGGTACGCATCCAATGCTTGATCCTGGTCCTGGCTTTGGCGGTCTTGACAAACTGCAGCCAGTCGCTGCTGGGATGACGTCCCTGGGTGGTGATGATCTCGATGGTATCCCCGTTGACCAGCGGGGTATTCAGGGGGACGAGCCGACCGTTGACCTTGGCGCCCGAGCACTGGTTGCCCACTTCCGTGTGGATGGTGTAGGCGAAATCAACAGGCGTCGCACCTTCGGGCAGTTCCTTGACCTGGCCCTGGGGGGTGAACACATAGACCTCATCCTGGAAAAGATCGAATCTGAGGGAGGACATGAACTCCCTGGGATTCTTGAGGTCTCCCTGCCAGTCCAGAATCTGCCTGAGCCAGGAGAACCGATCCGCATCCTTTTCCTTGAGGCGTGAGCCTTCCTTGTAGATCCAGTGGGCCGCGACCCCGTATTCAGCGAGCCGGTGCATCTCTTCGGTCCGGATCTGAATCTCGATCCGTTCTCCCTCGGGACCTATGACCGTGGTATGCAGACTCTGATACATGTTGGCCTTGGGCATGGAGATGTAATCCTTGAATCTCCCGGGTACCGGCTTCCACAGGGAATGGACCAGACCCAGGACCGTATAGCACTCCTTGACCGTCTTGACCGTGGTGCGGAAGGCGATGAGGTCATAGATCTGATCGAAGGTCAGCTTCTGCGACTTCATCTTGTGATAGATGCTGTAGGCGTGCTTGATCCGTCCGGATACTCTCCCCTCGACCTTGTTTTCCTGGAGCAGATTGCCGAGAAGCGTACACACATTGTCGATGTATCCCTGCCCGGCTACCTGATGCTGCTCGAGTCCTTCCTGGATCTGATTGTAGATGTCGGGCTTCTGATACCGAAGACTCAGGTCTTCGAGCTGGATCTTGAGAAGGTACAACCCGAGCCGATTGGCCAGGGGAGCATAGATGTCCATGGTCTCCTGGGCGATCAGCCGCTGCTTGATCTCCTTTTGGAATTCCAGGGTACGCATGTTGTGCAGCCGGTCGGCGAGCTTGACCATGATCACCCGGATATCGTCCGCCATGGCCAGAATCATCTTGCGGATGTTCTCGGCCTGGGCCTCTTCCCGGGAATCGAACTTCATCTTGCTGATCTTGGTCACCCCTTCCACAATGATGGCCACATCCTCGCCGAACTGGCTCACCAGATCTGCCCTGGTGGCAACGGTGTCCTCGATGGTATCGTGCAAAAGCCCGGCGGAAATGGTCGGCGCATCCAGCTGCAAGCCGGCCAGAATATTGGCCACTTCAAGGGGATGCGAAAGATAGGGCTCCCCGGACAGTCGGATCTGACCGGCATGGGCGGAGGCGGAAAAAATATAGGCCTTCTGAATGAGCCCCTGCTCGAAAGGGGGAAGATAGGAGCCGACCTTGTCCAGGATTTCGTTGATTCGAATCATTGCGGTATGTTATTGAGATTTTAGAAATTTAAGAGAGATTTAAGACATTTGAGAAATTTGAGAAAGTTGGAAAAGTTGAGAAAGCTGAAAAAGTTGCGCGATTGTAGAGATTTTAGCGTTGTGAGATTACAGAGATTTGCAGAGATGATGACAAATATCATGCTATGCCCAAACGATCACGGGTGCAATCATTTATGAGGACCGTCACAAGGCAAATTTGTTCTTGTACAAGTACCTGGAATAGAGTGGCTGGCTTGCCCCG
>CAYWJL010000340.1:0-3155 GCA_964458145.1 uncultured Desulfovibrionales bacterium
CGATCCCCGATCCCCGACCTCCGATCTCCGACCTCCGATCTCTGACCTCCGATCTCTGACCTCTGACTTCCGTCCTATAATCTCTCAAGGAGTAGATTATGACACCCGAATTTGTGATCGGTTTTGCCCGGCAGGCCATCGAGGTGACCCTGTCCATCGCCATGCCCATGCTGGGTGTCGGCCTCATCGTGGGGGTTCTGGTCAGCATCGTTCAGGCGGCCACCCAGATTCAGGAGATGACCCTGACCTTTGTGCCCAAGATTCTTGCGGTGTTCATTGCTCTGCTGGTGGCCTTTCCCTGGATCATGGACAAGATGATCAACTACACCCGGGACCTCTTCCTCAATTTTCCCCAGTACATCAAATAATCCCTCCCGATACGCCCTTAGGATGCGTGCATGGTTCGCAGGAACTGCCCCATAATCACGGCACCTGCCTGGGCCACGTTCAGCGAATCAAAGGTGCCGGCCATGGGTATGGTCAGAATATGGTCACACCGCTTGAGCACCCCCTGACGGATACCCTTTTCCTCGTTGCCGAGTACCAGAACCGCCGGCGCATACAGTTTTGCCGCGAACAGGTTTTCGGCCCCTTCTCCCAACCCCGCCCCATAGACGGACATGCCCGCCCGGGCACATGTCTCCAGAGCCCGTGATAAATTGGTAACCTGAGATATGGCGGTTTTTTCCAGTGCCCCTGCCGAGGCCCTGGAGGCCGCCGGACCCGGAAAGGCGGATCTGTCCCGGGGCAGGATGATGCCCCCGCCCCCAAAGGCGTACAAGGTTCTGCTCAGGGTTCCGAGATTGCCCGGGTCCTGAACCTGGTCCAGTGCCAGGATGAGGGGGAAGGGCTTGTCAATGGCTTTTTCTATGAGTTCGTCCAGGGGACAGAAGCCTCTGGTGAGAATCCGGGCGATGACCCCCTGATGGTTGCCCTGGAAAATGTGATGCAGCTTGTCGGCGGGTAATCGTTTGTATTTGATGTGGCAGCTGCGGCAGAGCTCCATGATGGCGTGCAGGTCTCGACCGGGTCGATTCAGCAGATAAACCGTCTCTATCTTTTCCGGGTCGGTCTGCAACAGTTCCTGTACGGGTTTTCTTCCTATGATCAGGTGGTTCGAATCGTCGTGGTTCATGAAGAATCCTCGGCTCGTGGCAGAGCGGGGTTGCAAAGAGTCATGGCGGCGAAGCATGCCCGGGTGGAGGTGGTCGGGGCACGATACCGGCCGGTAATGGAGCTGGTACAACGAATGTTGCAATTCACGAAACTTTAGGCTAGCGGTGGAAAATCTCGCTTTCTTCCGGGTGAAGAAAGGTGGTGTCGCGTATGCATGTCAATGTCGAGCAGGTTTTTTTTATACGAGGTGTTCGTGCGTAAGAGTATAGTTCTTGTTGTTGTGCTGTTGAGCCTTTGTGTCGGATGCGGGCCCGCCGGAAAGTCGGTGACCGGCACCTCTGCGGAGTCTGCGGTCCAGGCGGCGGTGGAGGCCGATGAAACGACCTCCCGGGCGTGTTCCCCGGAGGTGCTCGAGGAGACAGCCCCGGTCGTTCTCGAGGTTCAGGAGCGTGAGGACCAGGCGGTCATTCCCGACGAAGAGGAGACCGCTCTTGTGGAAGAGATCGAAGTCAGGGAAGAGCCCCCGGCCGTGGACGCGTCAGCACCGCTGACCCCGCAGGAAGAGACCGCCCTGAGCTCCGTGCCGGACATCGATTTCGATCTGGATCTTCGGGATACCGAAGATGTGCAGCTCTATTTCCGTTACTACACCCGCACGCACAGAAAGACCTTTGCCCGGTGGCTCAAACGGGCGGAACCCTATTTGCCGTATCTGCGGGACGAATTCAAGAAGCAGGGACTCCCCCAGGATCTCATCTTTCTGCCGTTTGCCGAGAGCGGGTTCAACCCCTGGGCCTATTCATGGGCCGGGGCCGCCGGGATGTGGCAGTTCATGCCCGCCACGGGCCGCAGGTTCGGGTTGCAGGTGGACTGGTGGCTGGACGAGCGGCGCAATCCCTTCATGGCCACCGAAGCGGCCATCGGGTATCTCAAGCAACTGCACAATGATTTCAATGACTGGTATCTGGCCCTTGCCGCGTACAACGCCGGAGAAGGGACCATCGGCCGGGCCCTGCGCAAGACAGGGTGCGACAATTTTTTCGATCTGGCCAAGACCCGCAGATACCTCAAGCGGGAAACCCGCCACTATGTTCCCAAGTTCATCGCCATCCTGAAGATCGTTCGCAATCTCGAGGAGCTGGGGTTTGAACCCATCGATTGGAATGCAGGCCTGGACAATGAACGGTTGACCGTCAAGGGCGGCACCGATCTTCTGGCCCTAGCGTCGCACACCGGGCTCTCCTGGGATGAATTTCGCAGGCTCAACCCGGCCTTTCGCAGACAGGTCTCGCCTCCGGGCAAGTCCTGTGATGTGTATCTGCCCCTGGAAAAAACCGCTTCGGCCCAGGAGTACCTGGAGTCACCCGATGCACGCCCCTATGCCGGGTACAAGCACTACAGCGTGCGCAAGGGGGATTCCTGGTGGCGGATCTCCCGTCGTTCGGGTGTCCCCATCAACGTGCTCAAGCGGGTCAACGGGTATCACAAGAACCTGCTCAAACCAGGGCAACGGATCATGATTCCCGGCAAGGGTGACAAGGTACTCACGGCCTCGACCCTTTCCAATACCCGGGTGCTGGCCAAGAAGCGGGCCAATTACTCTGTCAGAAAGGGCGACACCATCTGGGAAATCGCCAAGCGGTTCGGAACCTCGTCCAAGACCCTGCTTCGGGCCAACGGCCTCAGAAACGGGCGGCATCTTCGCATCGGGCAGAAACTCTATATCCCCGATGCTTCGGGCACATCCACCAAGCTGGCGCGGAAAAACGCGGACAAGGAATTCAGACAGTTGGTCCGGTATCATGTCCGCAAGGGTGACAATCTCTGGGCCATCGCCCGTAAGTTCGGGGTGAGTACCAGTGATCTCTATGCCTGGAACAATTTGAACAAGCGGTCTGTTTTGCGGCCCGGGGATCGGATCAAGGTGTATGTGGATCAGTGATGGGGGAGTGTTTGAGAATGTTTATGAGGCGGACCTGATGGGTTCGCCTTTTTTTTGTGGGGATGGACGCACACGGACCTGCACGGACAGGCACGGA
>CAYWJL010000341.1:0-3144 GCA_964458145.1 uncultured Desulfovibrionales bacterium
ACATCCTCCGGGTCAGGACGGAACGCAACTTTCTCGGCACAGCGGTAAATCCTCTCCCCATCATACCGGGGATGATCGCCCAGGTCGATATCCTGACCGGGAAAAAGACGGTGCTCGATTACCTGCTCAAGCCGATCCTCAAGGCCAAAGACCGTGCTTTGCGAGAGCGATAACCGCTATGTAGCCCTGTAGAATAACGCCAGACGGCCCGGAAGACACATGTCTTCCGGGCCGTCTGGCGTATGAGGAGGTGAAGCTGATGAGCGTGGTGGTTACTGGGCGTTAGGGCAGCCGGGGCCTGAGCCGTCCATCATGCGCTGGCCGTTGCCCATCTGGCCCTTGTTGCCGCGCATGCCTTTGCCCCGTTGGGGATGCTGGAATCCGCCCTTGCCGAGCTTGAGGCCGATTTCCGTTTCAAGGCGGTTGCGAAGGGATTCATGTTCGGTGCGCATCTGGGTGTGCAGGGCACCGATTTCACCTACCAGGGCCTTGATCTCGGCAGGCTGGACGTTGGGGTTGGGGGAGAGGGCCTTGAGTTCAAGCCGCTTTTCCCACATGGCTTCACGAATGGGGGTCATCTTGTCACGAAATTCCTTCATGATATTGCGGTAGGCTTCCTGCTTTTCCGGGGTCAGCTGAGCGATCTGTTCGGCTCTGTAGCCGGGTCCCCTATTACAGCTTCCAGGCCCCATGCAGTCGCCGGAACCGTTGCCGAATCCTCCCTGTTTACCGTGACCGGCGAATCCGAGAGATGCCATGCTTACCAGGGCTACCATTGCCAGAGTGATGATCGTTACGTTCCTTTTCATGTCAGTCCTCCTTTGCGGATTGATTTTTGCTTGTTGTGAACCGGATAAAGCAATGGCGATGCCAAGTTTGAAAATAGTTTCTAACTTATTGATATAAAGAGAATAAAATTTAAAAAATCTTTTCCTTGATTTTGGAATTGGCCAACAGGGGAAAGAGGTGTATAAAAAATGATCATGTCTGGAAAACAGGGTGTATAAAAATCGAACGTGTGTTCACATTCTACCCACCGGGCATGTTCAGTCGACAACAAGGGATACTCTCTATGTTTGCAAAGAAAAGGGACAGTGATCTGCCGAGGATCTTTTCACCCTGGGTGGTGATCGGGGCTTCGCTGATCCTGTTTGTCATCATAACCATACTCACGGTCATGAGCATCAACCGGCAACGCGCTGCCATGACCAAGGTATTGGTGGAAAAGGGGCAGGTTCTCATCAGGGCCTTGGAAGCGGGTTCCCGTATAGGGATGCGAGGCCGGTTCGCTCAGGGCATACGGTTGAGCCATCTGCTCGAGGAGACGGCCAAGTTGCCGGGGGTGGCATTCATCCTGGTCACGGATGACAAGGGCGGGATCATTGCAAGTAATGATTTCGACCGAATCGGAAGCACGTTCACCCCCTGGCGTGATGGCAAGGGACGTGTTCCCCTGGGGCACCCCCAATGGTTCATGGACAAGGGACAGGACGAGGATTCCCGTTTTGTGGTGTACAGCGAATTCAAACCCATGATGAAACCGCGGTTCAGAGAACACGGTCAGAGCATGAGGGAGCGGTTTCTGAAGTTCTGTCCGATGCAGCCCTTGCCGAGGGATATGCAGGAGCCCCTGGTTCCGCCGGAAAAAATGTTCATCTATCTCGGTCTGGAGGCGAAAACCCTCGAGGATGCCCAGAAAAACGATCTCGCCCATTCCATTGTCATGTCCTGCATTGTTCTCTTTGTGGGGCTTGCCGGCTTCGCATCCCTGTTTTGGGCCCAGAACCTGCGAGTTTCCCAGAGGCTTTTGAGCGATTCACGGGCCTTTGCGTCCGAGGTGGTCGCCAATCTTCCCGAAGGACTGGTCCTTGTTGGGCCTGGAGGAGAGGTCTCCTTCAGGAACGAATCCGCCATGGCGCTGTGTGCCTGTCAGGGCGCGAGCCGGGACCTGGGGGCGACCTTTTCGGAAATACCTGATGAAATCCGTCCTCTTATCGAGCGGTTGGAGACGCAGCGTGTGGTCACCGAGCAGGAAATCGTGTGCAAACCCGACGGTGACCGGGAAATTCCCCTGGGGGTGAGCGGTGCCCGAATCACCACCGAGGATGGCAGGTTTCTCGGCAAGATCGTCATCCTGCGTGATCTGCGCGAGGTTCGCAGGTTGCAGCAAGAGGTCAAGCGTAAGGAAAAGCTGGCTGCCATCGGGAGTCTGGCTGCCGGTGTTGCCCATGAGATCCGCAACCCCCTGAGCTCCATCAAGGGGTTCGCCACCCTGTTTCGGACCCGGTTTGAGCCGGAAAGCGACGAGCACGGAGCCGCCGAGATCATGATCCATGAGGTGGACCGGCTGAACCGGGTTGTCACAGAGCTCATCGAATATGCCAGGCCCTCGCAGATCGCTGCCCGGAAAACCGATCTTCGGGAGATGATCGCCCACTCCCTGTCTCTTATCAAACACGATGTGCACAAGGCCGGTGTGCGGGTGGAGACAGATATTGCCGACGATGTCTCAGATGTATTGCTCGATCCGGACAGGATGCAGCAATGTCTGTTGAACATGTATCTCAATGCCGTGCAGGCCATGCCCGAGGGCGGTACGTTGCGTGTCGAGGGGTTCCGGGCTGATGGCGAACGCTTCGGACTGCGCATACGCGATACAGGCAAGGGTATCCCGGCGAATGATCTCTCCAAGATATTCGATCCCTACTACACGACCAAGAATCAGGGAACCGGCCTCGGGCTGGCCATGGTTCTGAAAATCGTGGAGGCGCATGGTGGGGAGATCGATGTTGCCTCCAACGAGGGGGAGGGGACGGTGTTTACCCTTCTTTTGCCGGAGAAGGAGAAAGGGATGCAGGATACATGAGGCATTTGTGCTGCTGCCTGCATGATGTGTCCGGATCCATGATGTGCTGTAGGGGCAGGCCCCTGTGCCTGCCCCTGTGCCTGCCCCTGTGCCTGCCCCTGTGCCTGCCCCTGTGCCTGCCTCCGTGCCTGCCCTGATTCCGGTGGCATGGATGGTTTTCGGCGCAAAAAAGGGCACCCACGGGGGGGTGCCCCTACGGGGTAGAGGATAGGAAACATGTTTTGGATGAACAAACATTTCACGGGAAATGAACCATGAATCCGACCATTTTGATCGTT
>CAYWJL010000342.1:0-3140 GCA_964458145.1 uncultured Desulfovibrionales bacterium
GGGGAGCATCAAGTTTGAAAACAGGGTCAAACGCAGAGACGGAACGGACATCAGGGCCAACCTGTACCTGCGGATCATCCGCAAACCCTGCGGGAGCATCGCCTACATGGAAGGATTTGCCGAGGACATCACCCAGCGCATCAGTCTGGAACGTCAGCTCCTGCAATCCCAGAAGATGGAGGCCATCGGAACCCTGGCAGGCGGGATCGCCCACGACTTCAACAATATCCTGACCTCCATCATCAATTCCACGGAACTGGCCCTCATGGACATCGACGAGGATTCCATGACGTATGAGGATCTGAACCGGGTACTTACAGCGTCCCAGCGAGGCAGTCAGCTGGTCAAACAGATTCTCACCTTCAGCCGACCCAGTCGGGAAGGGTTCGTGCCCACCAACATCTCGGAGGTGGTCCATGAAGCGGCCGGGCTGATCAAGGCCTCCTTCCCGGGCAACATCCGGGTCGGCGAACATATTGCATCCCCCCGCATCCTGTGCATGGGCGATCCCACCCAGATCCATCAGATCGTCATGAATCTGTGCACCAACGCCTTCCAGGCCATGCGTTCGCGCGGCGGGGAACTGGGCCTGCTTTTGTCCACGGAGATTCTGGCCGGCACCCGTGCCAAGGTCCTGGATGTGGAGCCCGGCTACTACGCCAAGCTGACCATCGAGGACGACGGTCCTGGCATGGAGCAGCACATCATGGACAAGATCTTCGATCCCTTTTTCACCACCAAGGACAAGAGCGAGGGAACCGGCCTGGGTCTGGCCGTGGTCCACGGTATCGTCAAGGGACACAAGGGGGCCATCGAGGTATGGAGCCAGCCGGACGAAGGCACCTCGTTTTCCATCTATCTCCCCCTGGTCGAGCAGCAGAAGAGCGACACATCACCCAAGGTGGACCGGATCACGAAAAGAGGATATGGAAGGATCGTGTTTGTTGAGGACGATATCGACCAGCTGCAGACCATCCCGAGAGTCCTGGCCCTGCTCGGGTACAAGGTCACACCGGTCAAAAGCGGTCGCAACGCCCTCAAGATCATTGAAAAACAGGCCGAATGCGATCTGATCATCACCGACTACGACATGCCGGAGATGAACGGGCTGGAACTGGCCAGACAACTCGACCAAATCGCCCCGCATATTCCCATCATCATGGTTTCCGGCAGAAACATGGCCACCCAGGCGGCCCGGGAGATGGACAATATCCGGGAAGTCCTTCCCAAACCGTACAACAAGGCCTCCCTTGCCGAGGCCATCGGTCGCGTTCTCGGAAGCGAACGAACAAAAGCGTGAACCCGATACCCATAACCCACACGTTGAGACTGCCTCACCCACATATATCATGAGCAAAATTCTTGTCATCGACGACGACATTCAGGTCTGCGAAACCATGCAGAGCCTCATCGCCCGCATGCGTCTCACCTGCGAAAGCGTACAGACCATCGCCCAGGGCCTGAAACGCCTCGAGGAAACGCCTTTCGACGTGGCGTTTCTGGATGTCCAGCTGCCCGACGGCAACGGGTTGGACGCCCTGCCTGCCATCAAGGATGCGCCTTCGGAACCCGAGGTGATCATCCTCACGGGCAAGGGCGATCCGGATGGCGCGGAACTGGCCATTCAAGGAGGCGTCTGGGACTATCTGGTCAAACCCTCCCCCATCAAGGATACCATGCTCACCCTGAACCGGGTGCTGGCCTACCGGAAGGAGAAGGAGCGCAAAAAAGCCCCCACGGCACTGAATCTGGAAAATGTCATCGGCAAGAGCCCGGTCATGCGAACCTGTTTCGATCTGGTGGCCCAGGCCGCACAATGCGATTCCAATGTTCTCATCACCGGGGAGACCGGTACGGGCAAGGAGCTCTTTGCCAGAACCATCCATGCCAACAGCCTGCGGGCGACGGGGCCGTTCGTGCCCGTGGACTGCGCGGCACTGACTGAAAGCCTTCTGGAGAGCATCCTTTTCGGCCATGTGAAGGGAGCGTTCACCGGGGCCGACCGCGACAGGACCGGTCTGGTCAAGCAGGCGGACAACGGCACCCTCTTTCTGGACGAAATAGGGGAGCTGCCCCTGTCCCTCCAAAAAGCCTTTTTACGATTTCTCCAGGAACGGACCTTTCGCCCGGTGGGCGGCAACCGGGAAATCCAGAGCGATTTTCGCCTCATTGCCGCCACCAACAGAAACCTCGAACACATGGTCAACAAGGGAACCTTTCGGGAAGATCTCTATTTTCGTCTGAAGACCATCCTCCTCCACCTGCCGCCTCTTCGGGAACGCACCCGGGACATCAAGCACCTGGCCGTGTACTTCATCAACCAACTCTGCGAACAATACCACATAGTCAACGATGCCATGGCCACCGATCTCTACACCACACTGGAGGGGTATGACTGGCGCGGCAACGTCCGCGAACTGGCCAACACCCTGGAACGGGCCTTTGTGGCCGCGGGCGATGAAAAAACCATCTATGCCATGCACCTGCCTCCGGACATCCGCATCAAGGTGGCCAGAACCCACCTGCTGTCCAAGGGCAGGCAGACCGAAGAAGCCGCAGCCCCGTCCCCGGTGGTACCCACACCGCCCCTGCCGGATCGTCCCGAGCAGCTTCCCAACATCCGAGAATTCCGCTCGGACATGGAAAAACGCTACCTCGAGGAACTGGTGGAACAGACCGGTGGCAACCTCAAAAAAATCCTCCAACTCTCCGGTCTGTCCCGGTCCCATTTTTATGCCATGGTCAAGAAGTATGGGATCGAATTCTAGACCACGATCAGCTTCTAACCCAGGGCGTTGCCCTGGGCCGGTATATATAGCCCTTTCAGGGCATTTGCTCTCCCTCACCCATTGCCATTGTCCGAAAAACAGGATTTTGTTGCTATTTTCAGTTATCTCAATGCCTTCAGTATCCCTATCCTGCTTACAGGACTCAAAGATCACCTCTTCATCTCCACGTTCATCCCTATGTGTATCCCCGCCCCCTCTCCCTTGAACGGCATTTTTCCCTCGTCCTGAATCCAGGACGCTCCCCTCGTTTTCTCCCATGCATCCTTCATTCTCTCCGTTTTCTTCCTGACAAGTCCTGTCTCCCGACAGCCGGATAGTTTGTGACAAAAAAAACTTGCACCAGCCCCTTTC
>CAYWJL010000343.1:0-3135 GCA_964458145.1 uncultured Desulfovibrionales bacterium
ACAAAACTTGACTTTTCACCCAAATTGCCTACGATAATACGCATGGATTTACTGGAAATCGGAACCACCATCGCGGCCCTTCGCAAGGAGCGCAAAATGTCCCAGACCGACCTCGCCCGGTACACCGGACTTTCCCGGGCGTTCATCAGCAATCTGGAACGGGGAATCGCTCCTGATGTCGGGATAAAACGGGTGATGCGCATCCTGGATGTCTTCAAAATGGAGATTACCTTGAGGAAACATCCCGGACCGCCGACCCTGGATGATTTCGCGCAGGAAAGGGAAGATGCTGAACGTACTGGCAGGTAACAGGATCGCAGGACAGCTGAACCGGGTGTCGGCAAACACCTTTTCCTTCACCTATGTGCCGGGTGCCGGAGAAGAGGAGGCCGTGTCCCTGACCATGCCGGTGAGACCCGAATCATGGATGTGGCGTCACGGCCTGCATCCCATATTCGACATGAACCTTCCCGAAGGCGCGCTCAGGCGCTGGATCGAAGACATGTTCTCCAAGGCAATTCCGGACTTTGACGATCTCGAACTTCTCAAAATCACGGGGAGCTCCCAGATCGGTCGGTTGCAGTACCTGGAGGCCGATACCGGAATCAAACCCATGCAGTCGGTCAGCGTGGAGGAAATACTGACCTATCAGGGGGCGGAAGATCTCTTTCAGGATCTTCTCACAATCTATGCCGCGTCATCCGGCATTTCCGGGGTCCAGCCCAAAATCCTCATCAGAGCCCTTGATGGCGAAAAGATGAGCCCCGAACACAAGCTGACGGTCCAGGCGTCCACCCATATCGTGAAAACCTGGGATGCCCGGTATCCCGAACTTGCCCGCAACGAATATTGCTGTCTCCGGGCGGCGGAGTTGAGCGGCATGCAGGTTCCGCCGTTCCGCATCTCGGATAACGGCCGATTTCTTGTCATCGAACGATTCGACATGGGAGAGCACGGCTATCTGGGCATGGAAGATTTCTGCGTCCTCCAGGGGCTTGCATCCAAGCAAAAGTACTCGGGATCACTGGAAAGACTTCTCAAGGGAGTGAAGGCATTCACCGAGGAGGCAGACAGACACGCGTCCTGCCGAGAAGTCTTCAAGATGATCGTTCTCTCCGTGGGCCTGCGCAACGGAGACGCCCATCTCAAAAATTTCTGCCTGCTCTACGACTCCCCGGCAGAGCGATCGGGCAGACTCGCCCCGGTCTTCGATCACGTCACCACCACAGCCTACCTCCCCAACGACACCATGGCCCTGACCCTCAAGGGAACAAAACGCTGGCCCACCAGAAAGAGACTTATGGAATTCGGAACATCCCATTGCGACCTCTCCTCCCGTGAAGCATCCGATGCCATAAACGAGGTTGCAGAAGGCATCAGCCAGGCACGGAAGGAGGTGGATGGGTACGCAAGGTCACTGCCCGAATTCAGGGAAATCGCCGATAAAATGCTCCGGGCGTGGGAGGAGGGATTGGAAGGGTTGGCGGACAAGCCATAAAAAAAACCGGCACGTAAGACGTCAGGGGCCGGGACGGTTTTTCCTTCCGCCGTTGCCCAAAGAACACAAGGCGAAAACGAGTCCGAGGGCCAGATCAACGTATCCATCAACAACCTGGCTCCCTTGCCGGGTCACCTTTCTGGTTACTAGTCAATTGTATGCGATTGCATAATTTTCTTGCCATTCAGCCTCATCAGGCGCTAACGTATGCGATCACATACATTCAAGGGGTAATCCGTGAGCGCATCCGACAATGATTTAACCAAATCGATCACCTCGGTTCGGGATCTGGGCAAGGCTGTCCGGAATCGACGCAAGGAGGGTAACCTGACCCAGCAGGATGTTGCTGATTTTTGCGGGGTCGGGAAGGTTTTCATGGTTCATCTGGAGCAGGGCAAACAGACCATTCAGCTGGGCAAGGTTCTGGATGTGCTCCAGGGATTGGGCCTGGAATTGACGGTCCGGCCGCGGGGTGGGCGATGAAGGAACTGAATGTATTCCTCGGCCGAAACTGCGTCGGTGTTTTGGGGCTCGATTCGAACGGTGGCTTTTGTTTTCAGTATGCCTCCGCATGGATCGACAGACCCGATGCAATCCCTCTCTCCCTGTCACTGCCGCTCCGTAAAGAGCCTTTCAAGAACGATCTCGCAAGACCCTTTTTTGTCCATATTCTGCCTGAACAGGAAATTCGTCGGAAAATTGCGCGTCGTCTGGGAATCTCGCATACCAATGATTTCGCCCTTCTGGAGGCGCTGGGCGGTGAATGCGCCGGTGCGGTATCCATTCTGCCCTGGGAAGCGCATCCGTTGCCGACTTCCGTGCAATTCCGATACAAATTGCTGAGCGATTCAGAGCTCGAAATCCTGATCAAGGAATTGCCCAACCGTTCCCTTCTGGCTGGCGAGGAAGGAATTCGTCTCTCGCTGGCCGGCGCCCAGGACAAGCTGCCGGTCAAACATGAAGGCAACCAGGTCTTTCTTCCCTTGGGAGAATCTCCCAGCACCCATATTTTGAAGGTGTCCATCCCCGGGTATCGGGAAACCGTTCAAAATGAGGCTTTTTCCATGCTGCTGGCGCGACGCATGGGCCTCGATGTTCCCCATACAAAAGTGTTCCGGTGCTCGAAAACTCCTGTCTATATGACCGAACGCTTTGACCGTGTCCTGCGAAAGGGAGAAATACTCCGCCTCCACCAGGAAGATTTCTGTCAGGCAATGGGTATCCTTCCGGACATGAAATACGAAGACGAAGGCGGCCCCGGCCTCGAAGAATGCGTCGCCCTGGTCAAGAAACATTGCTCACTTCCCGTACGAGATTTCCAAAGGCTGCTGCAATGGGTTGTTTTCAATTTTCTCCTTGGTAATGCGGATGCACACGGCAAGAATATTTCCCTGTTGTACCGGGATGGAACCATTGCCCTGGCTCCATTCTACGATCTCATGTGCACACGCGTTTATGGCAAGCAACTGAGCGAGCGTATGGCCATGGCTATCGGCAAGGAACGACGCCTTGATTGGGTCATGCCCAGACACTGGGATCGTTGTGCTCAAAGTCTGGGCATCAGGACGGGGGTCGTACGGACTCTGGTTGTCGGCATGGCCGGACGCATTAGGGAATCCGTTCACGACGAAGCCAAA
>CAYWJL010000344.1:0-3125 GCA_964458145.1 uncultured Desulfovibrionales bacterium
GTAAAAGAATTTCAGCTTAATATTGAGGGGAAGATCATTAAATACCGTCACGGCCAAGAAGGTGGACCCATTGTTCGGGGTCGGCCAGGAGCTCGTCTGGAACCGAGCCGATATTTTTGACCAGATCCGAGGCGGAGTCATATCCCAGCATGCGTGCCATGGCCGGATTGGTGTCCAGGAACTGTCCTTCGGGCGTGGTTCGGAAGATGCCCAGGGCCGAGTTCTCAAAGATGCTGTGGTATTTTTCTTCGGCCTGCCGGAGATCCTCCTCGACTCTGCGACGCTGCATGATGTTCAGGATCAGCAGCAGGGAAATACCCGAAAGCACGACCATGCTTGCGATGATCAGCCAGAAGGTCTCTTTGTTCAGGGCGTAGAAGCGGTCGGGCTCATTGATGATCACGCTTCCCTCGGGCAACTCGCTTCTGTCGATGGAAAACTTCGTCAGCATGTTGTAATCGAAGCTGTACTCGCCCAGGTAATCCTCGATGATGGGAATGTTTCTGAGGGGTTTGCCCTGAAAGAGTTCCAGAACCTGCTCCGCTGCCATCCCTCCGACCCTGTTGCCGTCAAGCAGTCTTCCCCCGACAATGCCGTGGCCGAGAAAGAAGTGCCAGTTGCTGAAAATGGGCACCTTGGAGACCTCCGCGATAGAGGCCAGAACCTCTTCGGCGGAATAAAACTGACCGTGGGCATCCTTGTAAAACGGGATCATGTAGATGATCGAGTCCAGGGGAATGTCCGGAACCCGGGTGAGGAGTTGGTCCAGGGAGGATTCGGTCCAGAAGGCCACGTCGATGGATTGCTTGAAGGTCTGCAATGCCTTGGCCACCTGGTTGCGGATGGCCTGACTGGTGATGTCGTTGTTCCCGATGACCACGATATGCCGGGTGGCGGGTCGGAGTTTGAGAGCCAGTCGTATGGTCTCCACCGCGTCGATGTTCTCGGCAATCCCGGAAAAGAGCTCTTTATGCCTGATGCCTTGGGGGTCGAGATCGTTCACCCCGCAGAAGATGAAGGGCACACCGGGAAAAAAAGTCGGGCCGTGATGCTGAAGGAATTCAAAGGCGTAATTGTCCGAGACGATGATGGCATCGAACCGGATGTTCTTGAATTTATAGGCATACAGATCCAGCAGCATGGCATGCATGGCCTTGGATGTGTGTCGCTTGGAGTCCATGTATTCCACCTGGAGATCCACATCGTAGGGGCTCCTGGCGAACCGCTGTTTGACCCCCTGCACGATGGTGTCCGACCAGGGGTACCCGTTTTCATAGGAATTGAGCAGAAGGACGTTTTTGCGTGGTTTGGCCGCCTGGGAAGCCTGGGGAAGCAGGAAGCCGATACAGCATAACGCAGCGAGTACGATCGTTGCAATCCGGTATGCGGACAGGCGTGTAGAAGTGGGCATGGAATGCTCGCAGGAAGAGAGTGGCGTGGTCGAACGGCGGCTGCTCCGGCCGGTGTTGAGGAAAAGATCCCTCCGGGTGGGCCCTGTGATCGAAAAAGAATGCCGATGAAGGTTTTCTTGCTGGATGGTAGCCCATGGGCAGGCATGGTTCCGGCCCCACGATGTGGCTAAGGGGGGACGAGGTATGTGTCAAGAATGAAGAGCGATCGTAAGGGAAGGTGATGGTGCATGGGAGAAGGCATGGCAGCAATCCCCGATGAAAAATAGTCATAAACGCGAGTACTCCGGCTGGATTTATAGGGGCTATTCACGAATCGCCCGTTTTTTCGAGCCCGGGAGGCGAGAAATGACATGGCAGTAGATTTTTTATTGTACTACAATAATAAATGATGCGTTACTTTAATGTATGTCAAATATTCTGAAAAAAATATGGTACGTTTTATGATAACTAAAAAAATTAGATAGCTATACAATGATAAAAAATTGATAAAATTAAAAATACTAATGAAAAAAATATTGAATTGGAGTATAAAGATTATATTTAGAGAGATAATTTGGAGAAATCTGTAGAGTGTACAACATACCATGGTGTTGCCATGACCATCAAAAAAATTCTGTATCAGGAAGGACCTCGTCTTCCTCCTCTTTCATGATTTGAGCGATGAGTGGTTGTCTCGAAATCAAAACCCGCGACTATGTTGCGGAGGAGGATAACGTAATGATGGCGAAGCTATGGAAAACAGCAGGAATGATTCTGATCACTCTGCTCCTTGTCGGTACGGGATGGGCTGCTTCCGGAGGAAGTGAGTCCTCCTTGTATCCCGGAGCGACCTGGAGCGACCCTTATACCACTATGGAGTTCGTGTGGGTGCCGGCCGGATCGTTTGAAATGGGCTCTCAGAAAGGAAGCTGGGATGAACAGCCGGTCCATGAGGTGGTGCTCTCCAAAGGGTTCTGGATTTCCAGGTATGAAGTGACCCAGGCGCAATGGGAACACTTCATGGGACATAATCCTGCAAAATTCAAAGGTGCGAACCGGCCTGTGGAGAATGTATCCTGGAATACATCCATGGATTTTGTCTGGACCCTGAACAGGGATGCCCGTGTGGCGAAGTATGCCCTGCCTACCGAAGCCCAATGAGAATATGCCGCGCGGGGCGGTCCTTTGTGTGCGGGCTGCTGCTTTGCCGGTGGTGAAGATCCGAAAACCGTCGCCTGGTGCGAAGAAAATTGCGGCTGCACCACCCATGATGTGGGGCAGAAATATCCCAATGAGCTCGGCATATACGATATGTCCGGCAACGTCTGGGAATGGACCAGGGACGGCCGTACCCTGTATCCGGCTTCGAAGATTGCTGATCCGTGTGTGGAATGCGGCCGGTATGGCCGGGTCTGCCGAGGCGGAGGCTGGAACAGGGATGCTGCCTATTCCCGGGTGACCAACAGGCGCAGGGTTCCGGCCCGGTTTGCCTTTGACAACATCGGGTTGCGGCTGGTGGCTGTGCCCAGATGAGAGTTTGGAGGGACGATAGCGCTTGAGCGGGACAAACAGAAAAAAGGACGCACTCTTATACAGAATGCGTCCTTTTCGTGTTAGGGAATCGAGGCGGTGTTCCTCTGGGAAGAGACGTGCCGAGGCGCGGGAGCAGGATTGTTCGATTTCGGTCCGGTTGCGCCCCTGTTGCTTGGCCCGGGACATGGCCCGGTCGGCTCG
>CAYWJL010000345.1:0-3125 GCA_964458145.1 uncultured Desulfovibrionales bacterium
GCCGTTGCTGCGCACTGCGCACTGCGCACTTTTTTTTAGTGCGCCTGCGCCCAATTGTCGCCGGTGCCCCAGTCTACGGTCAGGGGGACGGCCAGGTCGTAGACGGTGGTCATCAGTTCGGCCAGACGTTGTCCGGCCTGGTCGGCGTTTGCTGCCGGGACCTCCAGGACGAGTTCGTCGTGCACTTGCAAAAGAAACCTGGCCTGGAGGTTTTCCAGTGTCGGATCCTTGTCCACGGCGAGCATGGCCTTCTTGATGACGTCGGCGGCCGAGCCCTGGACCACGGTGTTGATGGCCATGCGTCTTGCCTGCTGGGCCAGGTTGGCATTTCTGGAATTGATATCGGGCAGAAGACGTCTGCGTCCGGCAATGGTGGTCACGTAGCCGTTGGCTTTGGCACCTTCCTCCACAGTGGAGTAGAACTCCTTTACCTTGACCAAGGTGCTGAAATACCGGGCAATGAAGGCCTTGGCCTCCTTGAGGGTCAATCCCAGGTCCTTGCCCAGCTTCTGGGGGCCCATGCCGTAGAGCAGGCCGAAATTGATGGTCTTGGCCTTGCGACGTTCGTTCGCCTCGATCTCGCCCGGGTCCTTGTCGAAAAGCAGGGCTGCTGTGCGTGCGTGAATGTCTTCGTTCCGGGCAAAGGCGTCCAGCAGATGGGGATCTTCGGACATGTGGGCCAGGATGCGGAGTTCGATCTGGGAATAATCCGCTGCCACCAGTTTGTAGCCGGGCCGGGCGATGAAACATCCGCGCATTCTCGGACCGAACTCGCCTCGGATGGGGATGTTCTGCAGATTGGGCTTGCTGCTGGAGAGCCTGCCCGTGGCGGTTGCCAGATTGTTGAAATGGGTGTGGACCCGATCGTCGTTATCCACCAGCTTGGGCAGGGGTTCGAGATAGGTGGAACGGAGTTTTTCCAGGGTCCTGTAGCGCAGGATATTCTCGATGATGGGATGATCGCCTTCAAGGGCCTCCAGGGCCTGGACCGAGGTGGACGGCTTGCCGCCCGGCGTCTTTTTTCGGGAAACAATGCCCAGACGATCGAAAAGCACCTCGCCCAGCTGCTGACTGGACCTGATGTTGAAGGTGGTTCCGGCTTGTTGGTAAATTGTTGCGGTCAGCTGGTCGAGCTTCTCCTGCACCTCGCCAAGGAAGTCGGCAAAGGCGCTCATGTCCAGCCGGATGCCGTTTCGCTCCATCTTGACCAGCACCGGGATCAGGGGAAGCTCCAGTTCCCGCATGAGGGAGACGAAATCCCCTGCCTCGAGGCGAGAGAATAAAATGTCTCTGATCCTGCAGGCTGCAAGGGCCGTATTCTGGGGATGCACGTCCAGTTCCCCTGCCAGTCCGTCCCGTATCCGCTCGAACCCGTAATTGCGTTCTTCCGGGTCGAGAAGATATTCAGCCAGGCCGATATCGAACCAGGTTCCCTGGGGCACCAGATGCCAGAGCCGGTTGTGATAGAGCACCTCCTTGAGGGAGGGCACGGCAATGGACCGGGCCGTACCCAGGGCGGTGACCAGCCCCATGGAACATGCGCCGAATCGATATTCCTCCCCTTCCAGGGCAATGCGCACGCCCTTGCCTTCCAGGATCATCCCCACATCCTTACCCGCGCAATGGGGCAAAGAATCCGCATCAAGAGGTTTGACAAACTCGGCGCTCGCCCCGCCTTTGGACACGTTCTTCGCACCCGGGGTGTCACTCTGGAATTCCCGTTTCAGGGAACGGAACTCATAGGTCTCCAGAAAATCCAGAAAACCGTTCATGTTTGCCTGATCGATCTTCAGATCACCAACGGGCGTATCCGCGCAGCAATCAGTCTTGAGCCGGGTCAGCTCGCGGTAGAGAAAGATGTTCTCCATATGGGGCTTGAGTCGTGTCTGTTCCTTGGCTGTCAGCCGCTCGAAACCGTCGCGCAACGCTTCAAGAGAAGGAAACCGCTTGAGCAGGCCCATCGCCGTCTTGGGACCCACCCCGGGAATCCCCGGAATATTGTCGGCCTTGTCCCCCACCAGGGCCTGAAAATCCGGCCACTGTCCGGGCACGAGATCCTGCTGCTCGCAAAAGCCCTCCAGGGAGACCAGCTTCTCTTTTTTCAGGGACGGGTCCCAGAGATAGACGTTCTCGTCCAGACATTGCTGCAGGTCCTTGTCCGCCCCCACCAGAACAACCGGGCGGTCCTTTTTGAACCGATTCGCCAGGCTGGCCAGGACATCGTCGGCCTCCACCCCGTCGGACACGATGGTTGCCACCCCCATCTTTTCAAGCCCTTCCAGAAGCGGTTCGATCTGCATGGCCAGGTTCTCGGGCATGCGCAATCGCTGGGCCTTGTAGCTTGCCATCATCTCGTGCCGGAAGGTCGGTCCCTTGCCGTCCAGGATAAATCCCAGATACGCAGGCTCTTCCTCGCGTATGAGCTTGGCCAGCAGTCGCAGCACGATGAACATGGCATTGGTGGGAAACCCGTCGGACCGCTTCAGATCCGGATAGGCATAGAACCCCCGGTAGACAAAGGCCGATCCGTCGACCAGATACACGGGTTCTTTGGTGAAACCCAGACGATTCCTGAGTGACATGTTTTCTCCGGAACATAGTATGTTTGGCGGCCATGCATCTGCACATCGATATCGATAACAACACAAAACTCGTAGGGGCGGACCTGTGTGTCCGCCCATTTTATGCGTCACGGCTCCACGTGAGAGCTATCCCCAAAACGGGCGGACACACAGGTCCGCCCCTGCAAAAATGGTGAATGCGGATAAAAAACCGATCAATCCCTGGGCGGCTTGCAGCAGGGAATCTTTTTCCGCTTTTTGGCCAGCCGCTCCAGAATGAATTGCTGGGCATGCTGGTTGCCGATGTTCTCCAATGGAATCTCCGCCCTGGCCATGGAACGGTGCCCTCCTGCGGAACCCACATCCCCGAAGAGCCCCTGGGCGAACTTGCCCATATCCCTGCGCATGCCGTCGCCCCGGAAGACAGCGACCAGCTTGTCGTCGTGCAGTCCGCTGACGAGCACCCAGGAAAGACCGTGCACGCGCATGAAGAAATCGGCCAGAATGACCAGGATGTCCGGGGAATCCACCGCCCCCAAAAAGGCGGTCAGCCCGTTGCCCAGG
>CAYWJL010000346.1:0-3116 GCA_964458145.1 uncultured Desulfovibrionales bacterium
GGTCAACATGAAGGGGACCGCACCGAGAAGACCGGCCGAGAACCAGCCCAGGGTGCGTCATCCCTGCTCATGATGCTCCCCTACGCCCTGACCATTCTGGTCCTGGTCCTGTCCTCCCTCAAGGGCAAGGGCTCCCAGGCCCCCGGCGCTCTGGGCGTAAACATCGAACCGGCTGACTGATCGAATCGTTCAAGATCCCGGATCACGTCCGGGATGACGGATTTGTCCAACCCGAGTGATCTCAGCATCTTATATCTTATATCCTACATCCTATATCCTATATCCTGCATCCTTATCATGCCAACCGACAGATACACAAAAATGTACCCGGTCTCCTGGGAACAGCTTCACCGCGACGCCAAGGCCCTTACCTGGAAAATCATGGATCAGGGGACCTGGAAAGGAATCATCGCCGTAACCCGGGGTGGACTGGTTCCCGCTGCCATCATCGCCCGAGAACTTGACATTCGTCTCGTGGATACGATCTGCGTGGTCAGCTATTCCTGGCAGTCACAGGGAGAGATATCCGTCCTCAAGGGGGTGGAAGGCGACGGCCGGGACTGGCTCATCATCGACGATCTCGTGGATACCGGCACGACCGCCAGGATCATCCGCTCGATGCTCCCCAAGGCCCATTTCGCCACGGTGTATGCCAAGCCCCAGGGCAAACCCCTGGTGGATACCTTTGTCACCGAGGTCAGCCAGGACACCTGGGTGCTGTTCCCCTGGGATTCGGAACTGAGACTGGCCGAGCCCATCGCTCAGCTGCACTCCCCCAAGGACCAAAAGACACCGTCCCAGGACTGAGAGCCTGGACGCCTCCCGGAACTCAACCAAACAATCACCACTCTTTCACTGCGCACTGTGCACTGCCGCCTGCGCACGTGCCCCCCTTTTTTCTCATGCCCGATTTCACCACCTGGCCGACCTCCCGCATCGATATAGACATCGCCGGACGCACCTGGACCCTCGAACGCATCGCCGACCTCGAAACCCTATGGGATGCCATGGAGGAAGACGGTGATGACGATCACATTCCCTACTGGGTGGAACTCTGGCCGGCCAGTCTGGCCCTTGCCCAGTGGTTTGCGGATAACCCGGCATCCATCCGGGGAAAACGATGCCTGGATCTCGGATGCGGCCTGGGATTCACCGCTCTGGTAGCCGCCTCCTTTGGTGCCCGGGTCACGGCCCTGGATTATGAATGGCCTGCTGTCCACTTCGCCCGTAAAAACGCCATCATCAATAACGTGCCTTCTCCCCTGTGGCTCCAGATGGACTGGTGCCGTCCCGCCTTCAAACCTGGAAGCTTCGACTGCATCTGGGGCGGGGACATTCTCTACGAACAGCGATTCTTCGATCCCATCGCCTCCCTCTTCCACAGGGTACTGGCCCCCCGAGGCCGCATCATCCTGGGCACCCCTGAACGTACGGTCACCCGCCCGGTGTGGGGCCGTCTCATCCAGCAGGGATGGCAGGTCCGTGAGATCGGAACCTCCCGCCAAGCCCTCCAGACCATGGATATGTCCGTCAGGCTCATGCAGCTCACCAGATAATTTTCCAATACCAATGGATCGTGCCGGAGCATCATGGGTACTCACGGGGTATTCATTGTCCTTTGCCTCTTTTCGTTGTAAAGGGCTGACCTGTCAGACAGGCCAAACACGCATCAAACCCGACCTGCCACACGGATCATCCATTGCTAAACCCTTTTGTTGCAAGGAGAACTATGCATGGGCAAAACTATTCGCTTCGGGATCTCGCTGGATTCCGAACTCCTCGATAAATTCGACGCCCTGTGCGAAGAAAAATGTTATCAGACCCGATCCGAGGCCATCCGCGACCTCATCCGCAACACTCTTGTGGAGGAGGAGTGGAAAGACCTGAACAAGGAGATGGTCGGCACACTCACCCTGGTGTACGACCACCATCAAAGCGATCTGGCCCAGAAGATCACCGAGATCCAGCACGCCGCCCTGGACGTGATCACCGTGAGCATGCACGTCCACCTCGACCATCACAATTGCATGGAAGTGCTCATTCTTCGGGGCGAGGGGGGGCATATCCGCGAGACCTCCCAGCGATTGATCTCCACCAAGGGTGTCAAATACGGCAAACTCAGCCTCTCGACCACGGGTAAGGAAATCATCTAATGCGGCCAAGCCGCAGTTTTAGGTTTTAAGTTTTACGTTCAAGCGGTTATGGATTTTTCTTGTTTGTTATGGCAGACTTTCACGAGTAAGGTACTCAATGCAGGATATTCAGAGCGGCCCCTCCATGGTTCCCCTGGCCATCGACCGGGTCGGGGTCAAGAATCTCACCCATCCCCTCATCGTCCGCGATCGCGAGCAGGGACAACAGCACACCGTCGCCAAGATGGATCTGAGCGTGGACCTGCCGGCCGCGTTCAAGGGAACACACATGAGCCGTTTCCTCGAGGCGCTGGGAGATTGGACCGGCATTCTCGATTATGCCAGCTTCAAGCAATTGCTCGAGGATCTCAAGATCAGGCTTCAGGCCAAGCGGGCCCACCTTCATTTCAGTTTCCCCTATTTCCGGGAACAGACCGCTCCGGTGAGCAAAAGCCCGGCCCTCATGGATTACCAATGCTTTCTGCAGGGACGACTGGAAGGCGAGGACATGGAGATGATCCTCGGCGTGGACGTGCCGGTGATGACGGTCTGCCCGTGCTCCCTGGCCATCTGTGACCGCGGTGCCCACAGCCAGCGGGCCATGGTCAGGATAGCGACCAGATTTTCCGGCCTCTTGTGGATCGAAGACCTCATCGACATCGGCCAGCAGGCGGGATCCTCACCGGTCCACGCCCTGCTCAAGCGCGAGGATGAAAAATTCGTCACGGACGCCGCCTTTGACAACGCAGCCTTTGTGGAAGACGTGGTTCGCAGCGCGGCCCAGAGTCTTCAAAAACATCCCCAGGTCCACGCCTACCGGGTCGAAGTCGAGAGTATGGAGTCCATCCACAATCACAGCGCCTATGCGTGCATTGATACCATGTAATTTCCAGCGTCCCGGCATTCAGGGTTGATGTGTTCTCATGGCTGGCTTGCCCCGTTCCGGGCGCTTTGAAACTCCCTCGCCGGCCTCGTACCATCAAG
>CAYWJL010000347.1:0-3098 GCA_964458145.1 uncultured Desulfovibrionales bacterium
CTCATGGCCGGCTTGCCCCGTTCCGGGCGCTTTGAAACTCCCTCGCCGGCCTCGTGCCATCACAGGAGAGCAGAAGGTGTGTTTTACATGTCGATATTGGCATAATAGATCGGTATTGTTAATTTTTTTTTGAAAATCTGTTGCAGAGGCAAAAAGCTTGTGGTATGGCACATTATCATCTTCACTCGGAAGAAATATTGGCGACTGACAGCATATTCCTGTCTTGAATATGCCTTTGGAATAACTTGGATTCAGGTTCGGACCTGTAACCAAAGGAGGAAAAATGAAACGAAGAGCGTTCCTCAAGTTTTCGGCGATGGCCGGAACAGTCATGGCGCTGGGCGGTTTGGGCATCAGCCTCAAACCGACGTTGGCCAGGGCGCAGCTTCTGAAACTTCGCTGGGCCAAGGAAACGACGTCCATCTGCTGCTATTGCGCCGTGGGATGTGGTCTGCTGGTCCACACGGCCAAGGACGGGTTGAACCGGGCCATCAATGTCGAAGGCAATCCGGATCATCCCATCAATGAAGGTGCCTTGTGCGCCAAGGGTGCCTCCATCTGGCAGCTTGCAGAAAACGATGTCCGTGCCCTGCAGCCCATGTACAGGGCGCCCTTTAGTGATAAATGGGAAAATGTTTCCTGGGATTGGGCATTGGATCAGATTGCGGACCGGGTCAAGAAAACCAGGGACGCGACCTTCAACCGGAGAAACCGGAAGGGTGAAGAGGTCAACCGGTGCGACGGGATCGCCAATGTAGGCTCCGCAGCCATGGATAACGAGGAGTGCTGGGTCTACCAGTCGCTCCTGAGATCACTGGGCCTGGTCTGGATCGAGCACCAGGCACGGATCTGACACAGCGCAACTGTTGCGGCTCTGGCAGAGTCGTTCGGACGCGGTGCAATGACCAACCACTGGATCGATCTCAAGAACAGTGACGTCATCCTGGTAATGGGCAGTAATGCGGCATCCAACCATCCCATTTCTTTCAAGTGGGTCAACAAGGCCAAGGAGAACGGGGCGACCCTGATCAATGTCGATCCCAGATTCACCCAGACATCCACACAGGCCGACATCTACGCTCCATTGCGTGGCGGCACGGACATCGCCTTCCTGGGCGGTATGATCAAGTACATCCTGGAGAACAATCTCTATTTCAAGGAGTACATGGTCAATTACACCAATGCCTCCTTCATCGTCAGCAAGAAATTCAAATTCAAGGACGGGCTTTTCTCCGGGTATCAGGCAAATGAACCCGGGAGCGCCTATCGCGGCACATACGACAAATCCTACTGGGCCTTCGAGCGGGACAAGGACGGCAATCCCAAAAAGGATTCGAGCCTCAGGAACAGCCGGTGCGTGTTCCAGCTTCTCAAGAAGCATTATTCCCGGTACAATGTCGACAAGGTTGCCGATGTCACCGGAACCCCCAAGGAAAAGATTCTCGAAATCTACAAGACCTATGCGTCAACGGGCAAGCCGAACAAGTCCGCCACCATCATGTACGCCATGGGGTGGACCCAGCATACCGTGGGGGTTCAGAACATCCGTTCCATGGCCATGATTCAGCTGCTCCTCGGTAACATCGGTGTGGCCGGCGGCGGTGTCAACGCCCTCCGGGGTGAGTCCAATGTTCAGGGCTCCACGGACCATTGTCTGCTCTGGCACATCATTCCCGGTTACCTCAAGGTTCCCAAATCCAATCAGCCCACGCTCCAGGTGTATAACGACAAGTATACGCCGCACAGCAACGATCCCAAGAGCGCCAACTGGTGGCAGAACTATCCCAAGTATTCTGTCAGTCTGCTCAAGGCCATGTATCCCGACACCGACCAGGATGTCTCCTACAAATGGCTGCCCAAGGCCGATGCCGGAAAGACCTACACCTGGCTGCAGATGTTCGATGCCATGGACAAGGAAGAATTCCGCGGTTTCTTTGCCTGGGGGCAGAATCCCGCATGTAGTGGTGCCAATTCCAACAAGACCAGAAAGGCCATGACCAAGCTGGACTGGATGGTCAATGTGAACATCTTCGACAACGAGACCGGTTCCTTCTGGCGCGGCCCGGGCATGAAGCCGAAGGAGATCAAGACGGAAGTCTTCTTCCTGCCCTGCTGTACCTCCATTGAAAAGGAAGGTTCCATCACCAATTCGGGCCGGTGGATGCAGTGGCGCAAGGCCGGTCCCAAGCCCATGGGTCTCAGCAAATCCGACGGTCATATCATTTGTGAGCTGGCCCAGAAGATCAAGGACAAGTATCTGGCAGAGGGCGGAGCCTATGCCGGGCCCATCCTGAATCTGGATATCAAGACCTGGCAGGATCACCACGGATTCAGCGCCGAAAATACGGCCAAACTGATCAACGGGTATTTTCTCAAGGATACCGTGATCAAGGGCAAGACCTACAAGAAGGGCACCCTGGTTCCCAGCTTTGCCTTTCTCCAGGACGACGGCTCCACCAATTCCGGAAACTGGCTGTATTGCAACTCGTTCACGGAAAAGGGAAACATGGCCGCCCGGATGGACAAGACCCAGACTCCCATGCAGGCCAATATCGGTCTGTATCCCAACTGGTCCTGGTGCTGGCCTGTCAACCGGAGGATCATCTACAACCGTGCCTCCGTGGATTTGAAGGGCAAGCCCTATGCGCCTGAGAAAGCCGTTATCGAATGGAACGGCAAGAAGTGGGAAGGTGATGTGCCGGACGGCGGATGGGCTCCGGGAAGCAAGTACGCGTTCATCATGCGCAAGGAAGGATTCGGGCAGATCTTCGGACCCGGCCGCGCCGATGGACCGTTCCCCGAGCACTACGAGCCCATGGAATGTCCCGTGGACAAGAACCCCTTCTCCAAGCGTCTTCGCAGTCCGGTTGCCCTGCATTTCGACAACGAGGACAAGGCTGTTTGCGATCCCAGGTATCCTTTTGTCTGCAGTACCTACCGGGTCACCGAACATTGGCAGACCGGTCTCATGACCAGACACACCCCCTGGCTGCTGGAAGCCCAGCCCCAGATGTTCTGTGAAATGAGCAAGGAACTGGCCAAACTGCGTGGTATCGAAAACGGGGAGAAGGTCATCCTCGAAAGCGTACGCGGCAAGC
>CAYWJL010000348.1:0-3091 GCA_964458145.1 uncultured Desulfovibrionales bacterium
GCCCGCTTCCTCAACCGGATAGGCACAATCAATGAACCCGCCTCGTGCGGGTTTTACATACCCTCTCGGCCCGTTTTCCGGGCCGTATCATTGTACAACCTCAACCCCAAGTGGAGTGAACAAGCGTGTTGCAACCTGATTTCAAGAAAGGAAACGGACTGGTCCCGGCCATTGCCCAGGATGTGAAGACGGGCAAGGTGCTCATGATGGCCTACATGGATGAAGAGGCGTGGGAACAAACCCTGGCAACGGGTGACGCCCATTACCATAGCCGCAGCAGGAACAAGCTGTGGCACAAGGGGGAGTCCTCGGGTCATGTGCAGAAGGTCCATGCCGTGCGTCTGGATTGCGATCAGGACACCGTGCTTCTGCTTGTTGACCAGATCGGCGGGGCTGCCTGCCATCTGGGGTATGAAAGTTGTTTTTTCGAGGAACTCACGGATCTCACCGGCGGTTCGTGGAAAAAATGTTGTGAAAAAGTATTCGATCCCAAGGAGGTCTACAAATAAATGGCTGAAGAAACCAAGAACATTCTCAAACTCGGGGTCCCCAAGGGATCTCTGGAAGACGCGACCAAAAAACTCTTTGCCAAGGCAGGATGGAAGCTGACCTCCCACCACCGCAATTACTTTCCGGACATCAACGACAAAAACATCAAGTGCAGCCTGTGCCGGGCCCAGGAAATGGCAAGGTACGTGGCATCGGGCGTTCTGGATGTCGGTCTGACCGGCAAGGACTGGACATTGGAGAACGAGGCCGACGTTGTCGTTGTCTCGGACCTGATCTACTCCAAGGTCAGCGCCAAACCCGCCCGGTGGGTCCTGGCCGTTGCCGGTGATTCCCCATACAAACGCCCCGAAGACCTGGCCGGCAAGAAAATCGCCACGGAATTTGTCTCCTATACCCAAAAATATTTCGAGAACGCCGGCATCCCGGTGACTGTGGACTATTCGTGGGGTGCCACCGAGGCCAAAGTGGTCGAGGGACTGGCCGACGCCATCGTGGAAATCACCGAGACAGGCACAACCATCAAGGCCCACGGACTCCGGATCATCGCAGAAATCCTGCAGACCAACACCCAGCTTATCGCCAACAAGGAAGCCTGGGAAGATCCCTGGAAACGGGCCAAGATCGAAAACATGAACACCCTGCTTCAGGGAGCCCTTCGCGCTGAAAAGCTGGTCGCCCTGAAGATGAACGCCCCGGCCGGTAGCATGGACGCCATCATGGACATCCTGCCCAGCATGACCTCCCCCACCATGGCCCACCTGTACAATTCCGACTGGTTGTCCATCGAAGTGGTCGTGGATGTCAGCGATGTCCGGGACCTCATCCCCCGTTTGCAGGAAGCAGGGGCAGAGGCGATCATCGAGTATGCGCTGAATAAGGTAGTATAGAAAAAAGTGCGCAGTGCGCAGTAGGCAGTGCGCGGGTCAGGGCACAATCAGCTATAGGATCTGCGTTCTCCGTTCTCTGTCTTCTATCCCGTAGGGGCGGACCTGTGTGTCCGCCCTTGCTGGTTGAATCGACCAATGAAGGCATAGATCGTCAGGTTTGGGCGGACACACAGGTCCGCCCCTACGATGCAAAGCGATATAACCTGCGTTTCATATCGTTCTACGTCACTCACAAGGGTGCCGCAAAACGATATTCACCCTTCAACCCAGGATGGGACCGACCATGCACACCACCTCCCAGCACCACCCCCCATATCCATCCAAAACACCCTCTGCATGCGTCACCACCCTCCCACCATCCTCTATCCTATATCTTATATCCTTCATCCTGTTTCTCCTCCTCCCCGCCTGCTCCCACACCCCGGATCCCTCATCCATGGACCAGCCCCGGATGAGCTCCGAGGAGATTTCCATCCAGCTGGATCTGGCCGAGAGTTATATCCGGGGGGGCAAAAATCGCCCGGCTCTGGAAAAACTCCTTCTTGTCAAGGAAGATGCCGCAACCAATCCCCGCGTGTTCTTCGACCTGGGGCATGTGTACAGCCTGATGGGGAATTTCCAAAAGGCCAAGACCAGCTTCGAGCGGGCCGTGCACCTGGAACCAAGATTCGGAGACGCATGGAACTATCTCGGGCAGGTATACGTTGCCCTGGACGAATACGCAGCCGCCAAGAAGGCCTACACCAAGGCATTGGACATCCCCAATTACCTGCGCAAGGAATTTCCGGCCTACAACATGGCCGATCTCTATGCCAAGCTGGGCGATCTGCCCCAGGCCGAAACCTACGCCCAGATGGCCGTGGACAAAAACTGGCGTTATATCCCGGCGTATCTCCTTCTCGGCAAAATTCTCATTGATCAGGACCGCATCCAGGACGCCCAAAAATGGTTCGAGCAAGGGGCCGAGTCCGACCTGGAAAACACGGCCATCATGCTTGCCCTGGGTGAAAATCTGGTCCGCCTCGATCGCCTCAACGAAGCCCGCCAGTGGTTCAAGCGGGTCATAGAAACCGCCCCCTCTTCCGATGATGCCCTCCTGGCCAGCAATTATCTGGAATCCATCCGCTGATTCCGGGAACTCCCCGCGTATCCTGGGCATCAATCCCTGGGTCTACGATTTTGCGGCCTATAATCTGTGGTCCAGACCGGTGGGTCTTTTGACCTGCCTGGACATGCCCCGGCAGGCGGGCTCCTCCATTGCCCTGCTGGACTGCATGGATCCCACATGGGAGGGCGTAACCTGGCCCAGACAGAACCGGTTCGGTCGGGGCCACTATCCCAAACAGCCCCTTCCCAAACCCGATGCACTGCGGAACATCCCCCGCCAGTACAGCCGGTACGGACTCCCTTTCGATCTGGTCCGGGGAGCTCTTGAGGGCCTTTCCCCCAAACCCGACGCCATACTGATCACCTCGGTGATGACCTATTGGTACCCGGGCGTTACGGCCATGATTCAACTTGTCCGGCAGATCCTGCCTCATGTGCCCATCATCCTCGGCGGCACCTATGCCAGCCTGTGCCCGGAACATGCAGGCAAACAGGAAGCCGATCTCCTCATCCAGGGCCCCCTGGAACGTGAGGACAACTGGCACAAAATCTGGAACCGCCTCGGAATCACTCCCCCGCCCGTACCT
>CAYWJL010000349.1:0-3078 GCA_964458145.1 uncultured Desulfovibrionales bacterium
GGACGCCGGTCCCGTGCCGGTGCTGGTCATGGCGGGACCGGGTACGGGAAAGACCCAGACCCTCATGGGCAGGGTGGAACGGTTGCTCGGCCAGGGCGTTGATCCGAAAACCATGCTGGTGGTCACCTTCACGCGACGGGCGGCCCGGGAGATCCGGGAACGGCTGGCCCCCCTGGGTGATAAGGGTGAGATGGTGCGGGCCGACACCCTGCACGCCATGGCCTTTGCCTTCTGGTCGGAAAAGCTCGGCGAGCCCCCGGTCCTTCTCTCCGAAGAGGGGGCACGGTCCATCTTTGCCATGGCCAACCCGGATCTTGCGGGGCAGAGCCTCAAGCAGGCCTGGGAGACCATGAACAGGGAGAGGGAACTTGGCCGGGTCGGCTCGTCGGATCCGTATCTGGCCTATGCCGGTCAGAAGTCGGCATGGAATCTGGTGGATTATACGGATCTGCTGGAATTCTGGCTGGAACAGCTCCGGGACGGTCCCTTGGAGGATCGCACGGCCTTTGTCCATGTTCTGGTGGACGAGGTGCAGGACCTTTCTCCCTTGCAGCTGTCCCTGGTCACGGCCCTGTCAGGAGACACGGGACAGGGATTCTTTGCCATCGGTGATCCCAACCAGTCCATCTACGGATTCAGGGGAGCCACGCCTGATGTGCAGCGCCATCTTCTGACCCTCTGGCCCCGGCTGGTGAGCGTATCCCTGGAAAAGAACTACCGGTCCACCCGGCAGGTTCTCGATCTGGCACGGGGTGTCTTTCCCGATGCCTCGGGCCTTGCGGCCACGCGCGAGGATCAGGGTAAGGCGGTCCTTTTTCAGGCGGGAACCGCAGCCCAGGAAGCGGCCTGGATGGGCGGGAAGATTCTCTCCCTCATAGGCGGGACCGCCCATTGGCAGGCCGATGCCGGGGATCAGGGCAGTCTCGGCCCGGGAGACATTGCCGTGCTGGTTCGGTTCAAGGCCCTCATCCCCCTGTACAGAAAAACGTTCGAAAAGATGGGAGTACCCTGTGCCGCACCCGAGGCGGAGGCCTTTTTCAGGGAACCCCGGGTGGCAAAGATCCTTGCGCAGGCAGGAGCCGTTCTGGGAATCATCACCGGGGAGGTCGAGCAGGTCTGTCCTGATGACATCCTGGCCAAGGGGCCCGAACACATCGCCCGGTATGTCGGGGACAACCCGCCCTTTGACCGGATGTTCTGGTCCGGCACCCCGTTTAAAACGCTGGTGGCTCACTACAAGGAACAGGGATCATGGGCCGGACTGCTCAACCGGATCAGTCTGGAGAACGAACTGGAGCAGATCAGGTCCACCTCCCAGAAGGTGCAGATCATGAGCATGCACGGGGCCAAGGGATTGGAGTTCGAAGCGGTTTTTCTGCCGGCACTGGAGGAGGGGATTGTGCCCTTTGTGGGGACGGACATGCTCACGGGCAAGGTCAGCGGACAGGAAAAGAGGGCGGATGTGGATGAAGAACGCAGGCTCTTGTATGTGGGGCTGACCCGGGCCCGGCAGCGTCTCTATCTGAGTCACAGCCGGGAGCGCAGGATTTTCGGACATACCCTGCATGCCAGGCCGACGCGGTTTCTGAAGGATCTGCCTGTGGAGGGGTTGAGCGTGCGCTCTGCCAAGGCCCACACCAAGGTGCAGGAGAAGCAGCTGACCATGTTCTGACAGGGAGTCGGCCCGGGTCGGCCGGATGGGGATGTGGGGGAATGGGGGTCAGCCCCGGGATTTTCTGAACAGGACCCGTTCGTACACGGAACACATCCGAAGAGCCACGCCTGAAGCGATGCCCAGCCCCCGCAGGCGACAATAGACGTGCAGGGGATTGCAGTAGTGCTGGAAGAGAGATCGCAAATGGCTCATGGGATGGGTGGTTTGAAAGAGAGTGCGTGATCTCCTTAAAGCAAGAGTGATGCCTCGGCAAGGATAACGGCCGTGTTGCAGCTGAATTTTTTATGTCATAGATGCCGGATGCTTACAGAGAATGCTCCGGCCGTCATGAAAATGACATACGTTTGACCGGCAAAAAGCCCTTCTTCGTCCGGTCTCTCCGGAAAAAAAGTCAGGATCGGCGGGACATGAAACGGGTGATTGATGAACGATGCCTGGCTCGGTCAGACAGTCAAACCGCCCGGAACGGGGCAAGCCGGCCACTCTATTCCAGGTATGTGTACAAGAACAGATTTGCCGTGGCTGTCCGGAGCCTGAATTTGACTTGGACTCCAAAGTCATTAAGAACGTGGTTTTTTGCCGTGCATGTGCCCAGGCCATGCAACCACGGATTTCGGGTACTTTCCCCTGATGTGTAACCAGGAAGGATTTCATGGCGTATTTTCGCAACCTCGACACCCAGGTCGCCACGTTGCTCGGGCTTCTCAAGAAGGATCAGAGATGGCTCATTCTCATGAATGCGGATCCCGACGCCATGGCCTCTGCCCTGGCCCTGAAGAGGATTCTGGCCCGGCGGGTGACCAGTGTCGGTCTTGCCTATGTGAACGAACTCTCCCGGCCCGACAATCTGGCCATGATGCGGCTGTTGCGCATCCCCATGAAAAAACTCATCCCCACACTTTCCGCCCAGTATGACCGGTTCGCTCTGGTCGACTCCCAGCCCCATCATCATCCTGATTTCGCGCCCTTCGAGTTCTCCATTGTCATCGATCATCATCCCATTCTGGAAGACCACCAGCCCGATTTTCCCTTTCACGAGATCCGGCCCGACTATGGATCCAACAGCTCCCTGATGACGGAATACCTGTACAACATGGGGCTCAGACCGGGAAAATTACTGGCAACGGCCCTGGTCTACGGCATCAAGACGGACACCCAGAGTTTCGAACGGGAGTTTAACGATGCGGACATCAAGGCGTTCAAGTATCTGACCAAGTTTTACAATCCCAATCTGCTTCACAAGATCACCCGCAGCGAGTTCCGGGTGGAGTGGCTCAAGTATTTTTCCCAGGCCTTCCGCAAGATGCGTATCCTGGGCAATGGGCTGACCGCCTTTCTGGGGGCGGTGGTTGTATTTGACACAGGTGGCCTGCATGACACGGTCAAACAACTGAATGTAAATC
>CAYWJL010000350.1:0-3074 GCA_964458145.1 uncultured Desulfovibrionales bacterium
GACTGGCCCCGACAATGGTATTCTTGCGTTTCATGAGGGCTGGGAGATCGATGCTCATGGACCCGGATGCCAGGCGCAGCCGTTCCTGGGCCTTGATGCCGGCAATGGGTTCGGTGGCTCCCAGGAATAGTTTGGTGGGGATGCATCCCCAATTGAGACAGGTCCCGCCGAGAGGTCCGGATTCGACCAGAGCGGTCACGAGTCCCGCCTTGCCTGCGGCCAGAGCAGCAGCATGCCCGCCCGGGCCGGAACCGATGATGATCAGATCGTATGTTTGCATGGATTTCTCCGAAAAAAAGATAAAAGATAAAGGATAAAGGATAGAGGATATACGGTACAAGGTGAAATCCGTCATCCCGGACTTGATCCGGGATCTCCATGGGTTTGGCGTTGCATTGACGTTTGAGCTATGATTCTGGCGTTCAAGATCCCGGCTTTCGCAGGGATGACGGAATTGCCAAGTTCGGAATGACGGTATCGATTCCGGTCACACCCATCCTATATCATTAATCGTATATCCTATATCCTGTTTTTTCACTCCTTCAACTCCATAGCCCGCGCTGCCTTGACCTCGTCCAGGCGGCGGACCGGGGTGGTGATGGGCGCCTGGTGCAGGGATTCCGGGTCGGTTTCCGCCTTGGCCAGGATGTCGATCATGTCGTCCACGAACAGGTCCAGGGTTTCCTTGGATTCGGTTTCCGTGGGTTCGATCATGAGACATTCGTGCACGATGAGGGGGAAGTAGATGGTGGGGGCGTAGTGGCCCTTGTCCAGGAGGCCCTTGGCGATGTCCAGGGCCCGGACGCCGTTTTTGGCCTGGTTGACCGCCGAGGACACGAATTCGTGCATGCAGATCCGGTTGTAGGGGATCTCGAGATGGTTCTCGAGGCGTTTGCGCAGGTAGTTGGCTGCGAGGACCGCGTTTTCCGTGGCGTCGATGATGCCCTGTCTGCCCAGCCTCAAGATATAGGCGTAGGCTTTCAGGAAGACCCCGAAATTGCCGTAGAACGGGGCGATGTAGCCGATGGATTTGGGATAGTCGTAATCCAGGAAGTACTGGCCGTCCTCCAGACGCACCACCCGGGAGATGGGCAGGTAATCCACGAGGCGTTCGGATACGCCAACGGGTCCTGATCCCGGACCGCCGCCGCCGTGGGGGGTGGCAAAGGTCTTGTGCAGGTTCAGGTGCACCACGTCGAACCCGGCATCCCCGGGTTTGAGCTTGCCCATGATGGCGTTGAAATTGGCCCCGTCGTAGTAGAGCAGGGCGTCGTGCTTCCGGGCCAGTTCAACAATTTTCGGGAGTTCACGCTCGAACAGTCCCAGGGTGTTGGGGCAGGTCATCATGATTCCGGCCACCTGGTCGTCCATGACCGCTTCCAGGGCCTCGGGGTCGATGATGCCGTCCTTGGACTCGATGGACACGACGTCAAAACCCGCAATGGTCGCTGAGGCCGGGTTGGTGCCGTGAGCCGAGTCCGGGACGATGATTTTGGTCTTTTTGTTCCCCTTGTCCCGGTGATAGGCCGCGATAAGCATGACACCGGTAAGTTCGCCGTGGGCCCCGGCCATGGGCTGGAGGGTGTACCCGGCCATGCCCGTGATCTCGCACAGAAGTTCCTCCAGATGGAAGATGACCTCCAGGGCGCCCTGGGTCATCTTGCCGGCTCCCCGGATCTGGGGGACCAGGGGATGGAGTCTGGCAAATCCCGGAAGGGCGGCCACTTCCTCGGTGAATCTCGGGTTGTACTTCATGGTGCACGAGCCCAGGGGGTACATGTTCCCGTCCACGCTGTAATTGAGGCGGGAGAGGCGGGTGAAATGCCGGACCACGTCCAGTTCACTCAACTCGGCCAGGGGAAGTTCCTTGTTCCTGAGCAGGTTGTCAGGGAGAAAATAACCCGCATCCTTGTGGGCGGCCTCGGGCCATACGCCCTTGCGGCCGGGGGTCGATGTTTCAAACATGGTTTTCACAGCACACCTCCCATGAGTTCTGCCAGGATGCCGATATCCTGATTGGACGTCTTTTCCGTGCATGCCACCAGAAGCATGTTCTCCAGCCCCTGGTAGTACCGTCCCATGGGAAATCCCGGGATGAATTTCTTGTCCACCATGGCGTTGATCACCCTGGATGCCTCGCAGGGCAGGGAAAGCACGAATTCGTTGGTGAACGGGGTTTTGTTGAACAGGGATACCCCGGGCAATGCGGTCAGCCGTTCGGCCGCGTAGTGGGCCTGCTGGATGGACAGTTCGGCCGTTCGTTTGAGTCCTTCGGGGCCGAGCAGGGCCATGTACATGAGGGAGCACACCGCGCACAGGGACTGGTTGGAGCAGATGTTCGAGGTGGCCTTGTGCCGTCTGATGTGCTGCTCTCTGGCCTGCAGGGTGAGGACGTATCCGGTCTTACCGTCCACGTCTTCAGTCCTGCCCACGATGCGGCCGGGCATCTGTCTGATGAGGGGTTTGTTGCAGGTCATGATGCCCAGATACGGGCCGCCGAAGCTCAGGGGGAGCCCCAGGGACTGGCCTTCGGCAACCACGATGTCCGCGCCCATGTCCCCCGGTGTCTTCAGGACCGACTGCATGACCGGATAGACCGAAAGGATGGACACCACGCCGTTTTTCCGGGCCGCATCAAAGAGCTGTGTGAAATCATTGGCCGAGCCGAAGAAATTCGGGTTCTGGACGATGATCGCGGCGATGTCCTTGTCCAGTTTGTCAGTCAGGGCTTTGACATCGGTCTGGCCTTCATTGTGGGGGACGGTGATCAGCTCGAGGTTCAGGTTGGTGGTGTAGGAATCGAGCATGGTCCGGTAGATGGGATTGACCCCTTCGGAGACCAGGATCTTTGTCCGTTTTTTGGTCTTGCGCACCGCCATCATCATGGCCTCGTAGAGGGCGGTTCCTCCATCGTACAGGGAGGCGTTGGAATACTCCATGTCCAGAAGGCGGCAGATGGATGACTGGTATTCGAAAATGGCCTGCAGGGTTCCCTGGGAGGCCTCGGGCTGGTACGGGGTGTAGGCGGTGAAGAACTCCCCGCGCGCGGCCAGGGCCTTGATGGCCGCCGGGTT
>CAYWJL010000351.1:0-3073 GCA_964458145.1 uncultured Desulfovibrionales bacterium
TTCTCCATCCTGTTCGAGGCGGGTTTCTCCACTGCCGAAACAGTGAGCAATGTGTCCGGCCGGGGTGTGGGCATGGACGTTGTCCGCCGGGACATCGAATCCCTGCGGGGCAGGGTGGATATCACCAGCTCACACGGAAAGGGAACCACCATCTCCATCAAGCTTCCCCTGACCATGGCCATCATCGACGGCCTTCAGGTCCGTATCGGCGAGGATTTCTATGTCATTCCCCTGGATATCGTTGAAGAATGTGTGGAGCTCGTCAGTACCGGAAGTCATGTCGAAGAGAGACGGCAAGTCATCGACACCCGGGGACAGATCGTACCGTACATCCGTCTGCGAAACTGGTTCGGTCTGACCACGACCCCGCCGCCCATCGAACAGATTGTCATTACCTCCATCGAGGACAGGAAAACCGGATTGGTGGTAGACGAGGTCATCGGCGAGTACCAGACCGTCATCAAGAGCCTTGGCAAGGTCTATCAACACGTCAAGGAATTCTCCGGAGCGACCATCAAGGGCGATGGAAGTCTGGCTCTCATTCTCGACGTTCCCGAATTGATCCATCTTGCATCGAACAGCAAACCTGAAGAACAGAAGAACTGATCCATGTTCAATAAACAGCCTTCTCCCATCGTGGATTACGGTGCCGTGTGCATGAGCTCCAAGGATTTCGACACATTCAGTCGACTCATCCAGGAGCAATCCGGTATCAAGATGCCGCCCAACAAAAAGATCATGCTGGAAGCCCGGCTCAAGAAACGGTTGCGGGCGTTGGGCTACAAGGATTATACCGACTACAAGAGCTTTGTTTTTTCCGACAAGGGCAAGGAACAGGAACTCTGTCACCTCATCGACGTGGTGACCACGAACACCACGGAATTCTTTCGGCAGCCCGATCATTTCGCCGCCATGAACAACGGCATTCTCGAACGCTGCCACACCTCATCTCGGAGCAACTCCCCCCTCAAGGTTTGGAGTGCGGGCTGCTCCATCGGGGCCGAACCCTATACCCTGGCCATTGTCCTTCAGGAATTTGCGGCCACCCATTCGGGATTCGACTATTCCATCCTCGCTACAGATATTTCGGGCACGGTTCTGAAAACAGCTGCCAGAGCGGTCTACGCCACCAACCAGATCAAGGGCATTCCCGACCATCTGAAACGCAAGTATCTCCTGCGCAGCAAAGATTCGGCCAAGGACCTGGTCCGCATAGGCCCGGAACTTCGCCGGAAAGTCCGGTTCGTGTATCTCAAGTTCATGGAGAACTTCGCTCTGCGCGAAACAATGGACATTGTCTTCTGCCGCAACGTGATCATCTATTTCAACCGCCAGACCCAGGGAATGATCCTGCAAAAGATCTGCAATCATATCCGTCCCGGTGGCTATCTGTTCATGGGACACTCGGAAAGTCTGGTGGGGCAGGAACTCCCCGTGGTCCAGATTGCCCCCCATATCTATCAGAAAGCGCGCTCGGTCTGAGTGGCGTATGCACCAACATTACCTCAAACCCGGAGAGGCCATCATCGCCTCGGGAGACAGCACCATAACCACGGTCCTCGGCTCGTGCGTGTCCGTAACCCTCTTTGCCCCGACCCACAGTCTGGGGGCCATGACCCATGGAGTTCTCCCTTTTTTTCCCAAAGAATGTCGAAGACTTGCCGAATTGGAAACCGCTTTCCGGTATGTGGACTCTTCCATCGAGCAGATGATCAGGCGACTCACAGCCAAGGGTATCGACTCCCATACATTGACGGTGAAAGTTTTTGGCGGGGCGGACGTTCTCGGAAAACCATCTAAGTCAGCGTTGAGCGTGGGACGCAAAAACATCGAGGCGGCCCTGGACACATTGAGCCGGTTGAAGGTGTCCATCGACAAATCCGATGTGGGTGGCGACCGGGGACGTAAAATCATCTTTTGTACCCGGACCGGAGAGGTCCGACTCAAGCGCCTCGACTCCCAGACAGCGACCACACTTGAAAGGTATATTCCAATCGCTGCGTTGTCATAGCTCCATCATTCTTCAACCCATTGATACCATATGACAAAAAATACGATCAATGTTCTGGTGGTCGACGATTCGGCTCTGGTCCGCTCCGCAATCAAGGAGCTTTTGGAATCCGACCCGCATATCAAGGTCATCGGTACGGCATCCGACCCGTTTGTGGCAGCCAAACGCCTCTCCCAGATGGTACCCGACGTGATTACCCTTGATGTGGAGATGCCCCGCATGGACGGTTTGACCTTCCTGCGCAAGATCATGTCCCAGCATCCCATCCCGGTGGTCATGTGTTCCAGTCTGACAGTCAAGGGATCGGACACTCTCATCAAGGCCCTGGAGTACGGTGCCGTGGATGTCATCGAGAAACCCAAACTCGGAACCAAACAATTTTTCGAAGACTCGCGTATCCGGATCATCGACACGATCAAGGCTGCGGCCAAAGCGGCCATCAAACCCAAACGGAATGTACCGGATCTGGCACCCGAACCCAAACTTTCCGCCGATGCCGTCATCAGTGCATCCACCCGTAATAGTTTTTCTTTGGAAACCACGGAAAAAGTGGTCATTGTGGGAGCTTCCACCGGCGGAACCGAGGCGCTCCGCGTTTTCCTCCAGGCCCTGCCCCACGACTGCCCGGCCATAGCCATTGTCCAGCACATGCCGGAAATGTTCACGGCCTCTTTTGCCCAACGACTGAATGAAATCTGCACCATCTCGGTCAAGGAGGCGGCCAACAACGACACCATGCTCCGCGGGCACGCACTCATCGCTCCGGGGAACAAGCACATGCTTCTCAACAGGAGCGGGACCAGATATTATGTCGCCCTCAAGGACGGCCCCCTGGTTCAGCGACACCGCCCATCCGTGGACGTGTTGTTCAGGTCCGCTGCACGATACGCCGGGCCCAACGGCATCGGAGTGATCATGACCGGCATGGGCGACGATGGGGCTGCCGGCATGAAGGAGATGTTCGATGCCGGGGCCATGACCATTGCCCAGGACGAAGCCTCCTGCGTGGTCTTCGGCATGCCCAAGGAAGCCATCAAGGCGGGAGGGGTTCACAAGATTCTT
>CAYWJL010000352.1:0-3066 GCA_964458145.1 uncultured Desulfovibrionales bacterium
GATTACCAAGCGCTTCGGCAATCTCGTTGCCAACAACAAGATCACCCTGGACATCCATGCCGGGAGCATCCATGCCCTGCTGGGCGAAAACGGAGCGGGCAAGAGCACCCTCATGTCCGTACTTTCGGGCCGGTATCAGCCCGATGAAGGCGAGATCGTGCTCAACAACGAGACCGTCCGGTTCACCTCCCCGGCTCAGGCTCTGGCACGGGGGATCGGTATGGTCTACCAGCGGTTCATGCTCATCGAACCTATGAGCGTGGTGGAAAACATCGTGCTCGGCACCCCTTCGGCATCCCCGGTGCTCGATCTCAAGGGGGCTGCAGCTCGCATCCGGGAACTCTCGGACCAGTACGGGCTGATCGTGGACCCCGACGCCCGCATAGCCGACCTGTCCATGGGCGAACGCCAGCGGGTCGAGATTCTGAAACTCCTCTACAGAAACGCCGAGATTCTCATCTTTGACGAACCCACGGCCATCCTGACCCCGCCGGAAATCACCATTTTCTTCAAAACGCTCAAAAAACTCGCCGAGCGCGGCCACCCCATCGTGTTTATCACCCACAAGCTCGACGAGGTCATGCAGCTGGCCGACCGCATCAGCATCATGCGCCGGGGCAAGATGATCACCCACATCCTGCCCGAACAGGTCCGCAGCAAACGCGAGCTGGCACGGCTCATGGTCGGTCGGGAAATCGTGCTCAAGGTGGACAAGAAGGAGATCGCTCCCGGGGCACCGGTACTCGCGGCCCAGGGACTCAAGGGAATCAACGAGGAAGGAAGAACAGTCTTCGAGGAGATCGATCTGGAGGTCAGAAAAGGGGAAATCCTGGCCATAACCGGTGTTGCAGGCAATGGGCAGGAAGCGCTCATCGCCGCTCTGGCCGGACTCATTCCCTTCAACCAGGGAAGCATCCGCTGGCAGGAGAGCGAGTACACCCACCAGACATGGAACCGCGCCGACAAAAGGGATCTGGCCTATATCCCCGAGGACCGGCACACAACAGGCACCATCGGCACCCTGGACCTGGCAGAAAATTACATGCTCACCCGCATCGACGAATTTTCCAAAGGCCCCTTTCTCCAGGCCGCAGGCGCACGCGCCCTGACCGCCAAGGCCCTTGAAACCTACAAGGTCCGCACCCCCAACGCCATCGATTCCCAGGCAGGCCAACTCTCCGGCGGCAACCTCCAGAAAATCATCCTCGCCCGGGAACTGGAAAAGAACCCCCGCTTGATCATCGCAGAACAGCCCACCCAGGGGTTGGACATCGGAGCCACCGAAGAGGTCTGGCAGACCCTCATCGCCCAGCGCGAAAACGCGGGCATCCTCCTGGTTTCCGGTGATCTCAAGGAGGTCCTCTCCCTGGCCGACCGCATCGCGGTCATGTTCCGGGGCAAAATCCTGGAGATCATCCCCGCCACCGACACCGACGGCATCGCCCGCATCGGCCTGCTCATGGCCGGAACCTCGGAAAAATCTTCATAAGCTGCAGCGGGAAGGGCGGAACAGCAGGATATATCTGCCGATCCGTTCACGGAATCCATATTCTCCTGTGCACTGCGCACTTTTTTCCGGTTCATCCGCCAAAAGCGTATTTCTTACGGGTCGCCCCTCAGAAGCGCGTCAGTCAGAACACTGTAAGAATTTGGCACAAATGAGTCCCCCACCCTGGTAAGGGCGGGGTTAGGGGCGGGTCGTATAATCGGTGCCTTTCTCCAGCAGTTTGAAACCCTCCCCCAGCCCCTCCCTGAACTACGGGAGGGGAGCTACATTGTCTCTGTAGTCGTTATATCCGGGATGGGCTGGAAGATATTCTCCCGCCAGAATGGTCCACCATCAGAGACGGTTTTGATGAAAAAGTACCCTGTTGCCGGATGAAACCTTTTTTTCTTCTTCTTTCCTGTCTCCTGTCTCCTGTCTCCTGTCTCCTGTCTCCTGCCCATGCCTTTCCTGCGCACTGCCTCCTGCGCACTGCGCACTTTTCTCTTCCGCAACACCCTCCTAGAGATTTCTCCCTATTGCCTTTAAGGGCAGATATGGAATCTGCCCCTACGGGTGATATTGACATTGTCCACGGATCTCGGATCGGTTCCGGCGGCGTAGGTGAAATGTGGACCTCCCGTGTTTTGGATATTTTCTTTTGCCGGGAAAAGGGATACCTCCCCCTGTCTCGTTCACTACAACACCGGGAGATATCTCGTCATGGAAACGCTCACCCCCATCATCCCCTTTGCCAAGGTTCTGCTCGCCTTTGCCGTCATGCTGGCGGGTATGCGTTTCAAACTCTCCCTGGGTCTCTCCATCCTGACCGGGGGAATCGTCCTTGGACTCTTCTTCGGACTCGGGCCCCTGAGCATCGGCCAGGCAGGGGCCAAGGCTCTGGTTGGGGACAAATTCCTTTTTCTCGTGGCCATTGTCGGGCTGATTCTCATGCTTTCGGACGCCCTGGAGCGTTCCGGCCAGTCCAAGCGCCTCATGGACGCCCTGTCCGGCTATCTGACCAGCCCCAGACTGCGACTGGTGTTTTTTCCCGCCCTCATAGGTCTGCTGCCCATGCCCGGCGGGGCAATCTTTTCCGCCCCCATGGTAGGGACGGTTTCTGAAGATATGCGTGTCACCAACACCCAGCGGGCGCTGATCAACTATTGGTTCAGGCACATCTGGGAACTGGGCTGGCCTCTCTACCCCGGGGTTATCCTCACTGTGGCCCTGGCGGATATCCCCATCATTTCCCTGATCTCCAGAACATGGCCTGCGATCCTGTTCATGCTCACCACAGGCTGGTTCTTCTTCCTACGTCCAAGCGTGCTGGATGTCACGGCACTGCAGCTGAAAACTGGAACTGCCCCCCGTTCTCTTGCCGCTGTTTTCAAACAGGGATTCCCCCTACTGGTGGCCATTGTCGGTGCTGTAGGTCTTGAAAGCATCATTCCCGTAATTGCTCCGGCCGTCCCCTTTGAACTTGGGGTTATCACGGCCCTGATCGGATCGGTCATCTGCCTCATGGTCCAGAATCAACTGGGACTGAAATTTCTCAAAGACTTTCTCACCAAACAAAGCCT
>CAYWJL010000353.1:0-3059 GCA_964458145.1 uncultured Desulfovibrionales bacterium
GGGCCAATAGTCCAGACCGGCTCGTTTCAGATACCGGTCGTCCAGGCTGAATCCCAGGGGTTCGATAGGATTGAGAGGGGTGGTCACGGCGGCACAGAGCCGGGCGATGGTTCCGGTGTTGGGCGGGATTTCGGGTTCGTACAGGGCTATCTGCATAAGGGTTGCTCTTTGCGGTCAAACTTAATATCCACCGCTGTGGACGTACAAGGTGTATCTCTGGTGTGAGGGAGAGCGATTCGTCCAGGGGCATAAAAAAAGGCCCTGGCAAAAACCAGGGCCCTGATATTCCGGTGGTGGGCGATCGGAGATTTGAACTCCGGACTTCCACCGTGTGAAGATGGCACTCTCACCGCTGAGTTAATCGCCCGAACAGGCAGTATTTCTAGAAAAAAAGATTCACCAAGGCAAGTTTTTTTTCAGGCATGTTTCAGATTCCGGTCAACGGAGACAGGGTATGGCTTTTCGCTGATCAGACATCGTGATTCTATCACCCCTATCAACCAAGGAAGACCCATGAACATTCTTGTTACCGGCGGATGCGGATTCATCGGTTCCAACTTCATCCACTATATGTTCGAAACCAACGACGATGTGCATATCGTCAACCTGGACAATCTGACCTATGCGGGGAACCGCAAGAATCTCGCCTCCCTTGAAAAAAAGCATGGCGGCGATCGGTATGTGTTTGTGCATGGCGATATCAACAATGCCGAGCTTGTCACGGGGATAATGCGGGTTCACGAGATCGATGCCATTGTCAATTTTGCGGCCGAGTCCCATGTGGATCGGTCCATCAGTGACCCTTCCGTCTTCATCACCACGAATATCAACGGCACCCAGACCCTGCTGGAAGTGGCCCGTCATCTCGAAACCTCAAAGTTCGTCCAGATATCCACGGACGAGGTCTACGGTTCCCTGGGGCCGGAAGGGCTTTTTTCCGAAACAACCCCCCTGGCCCCCAACAGTCCCTATTCCGCATCCAAGGCATCGGCCGACCTTCTGGCCCGGGCCTATCACAAGACCTACGGCATGCCCATTGTCATCACCCGGTGTTCCAACAACTACGGGCCCTACCAGTTTCCCGAGAAGCTCATCCCCCTCATCTTCACCAATGCCACCAAGGACGAATCCATCCCGGTCTACGGCGACGGCCTCAATGTCCGTGACTGGATCTACGTCCGCGACCACTGCAAGGGCGTGGCCATGGCCCTGGAAAACGGCAAGCCGGGCCAAGTCTACAATTTTGGCGGCAACGCCGAAATGGCCAACATCGACATCGTCAAGACCATCCTTAAGGAACTGGGCAAACCCGAATCCCTGATCACCTATGTCAAAGACCGCCCGGGCCACGACCGCCGCTACGCCATGGATTTCACCCTGGCCACCAAAGAACTCGGCTGGACCCCTGACCACGATTTCGCCTCAGGTATAAAGGAAACCATTGCCTGGTACAAAAACAACAAAAAATGGCTCAAAGAAGTCCAATGCGGTGAATACAGATCTTTTATGAACGAATGGTACAGCGAAAGAAAATAAAAGAACGTGCGCAGTAAAAAAGTGCGCAGTACGCAGTGCACAGTGCGCAGCAAAAAATCTCATCATCCTCACCCGCCACTGCGTCCCCTCCGTCCACTTGGTCCACTCCCTTAACCCTTAACCCTTAAAACCTAAAACCTAAAACATAAAACATAAAACCTATGCAACAATACATACAAACAGGCCTCGTAGGCGCCACCGGCTACACCGGCATGGAACTGGCCCGTCTCATGATAGGCCACCCCCTATTCAAACTGGTCCTGGCCACTTCGCGCAAAGAGGCCGGCAAGTCCCTGGTGGACATCTTTCCCCACCTCCAGGCCACGGCACTGGCCGACGTCCCCATTGTCCAGCCGGATCCGGATGCCCTGGCAAAAGAGTGCGATCTGGTCTTTCTGGCCGTGCCCCATGGAACGGCCATGAACATTGCCGCCGAGCTGGTGGCCCGCAAGGTCAAGGTGGTGGATCTGAGCGCTGATTTTCGTCTGCGCGATCCCGAGGTCTACGAAGCATGGTACAATGTCGACCATACCCAGCGTGAGCTTCTGCCCCAAGCGGTCTACGGCCTTCCCGAACTGTATGAGGACGCCATTGCCGGGGCCGAACTCATTGCCAATCCGGGCTGCTATCCCACCTCGGCCATCCTCGGGCTCTATCCGGCTCTTGCAAGCGGCTTGATCGAATCCCGGGGAATCGTGGTGGACAGCAAGTCCGGGGCGACCGGAGCCGGCCGCAAACCCGGTGTGCCGTCGCTTTTCTGTGAGGTGAACGATAATTTCAGGGCCTACAATCTGGGCAAACACCGCCATACCCCGGAGATCGAACAGGAGGTTTCGGTTGCAGCAAATACCGATGTGACCCTGTCCTTCAACACCCATCTCATCCCCATGGACCGGGGGATTCTCTCCACCACCTACACGCATCTGGTCCGTCCCATTACCCTGGACGCGGTTCACGATCTGTTCACCCGGTTCTACGCCGAAAAGCCCTGGGTGCGGGTCCTGCCCAAGGGAACCCTTCCCCAGACCAAATGGGTGCGGGGAACCATGTTCTGCGATATCGGCCTGGCCGTCGACCCGCGTACGGAAAGGTTGATCATTGTCTCGGCCATCGACAACCTGTGCAGGGGCGCGTCCGGTCAGGCCCTGGCCAATGCCAATATCATGTATGGGCTGGACATGTCCCTGGGGCTCGATCTGAGGACCTTGATCCCGTAATTTCATGAATTCGCCATGCAACGAAAAAAGGCTGCCGGAATCATTCCGACAGCCTTTTTCTGTTTTGAGATAACGTTGGTAACTATTCAGAAGTCGCCAAAAGACGCGGGTCTTCTTTGATCGTCATCCCGGCGAAGGCCGGGATCTTGGACGATACGAGGTCTGTCTCTGACGCCAGGCTATCGGCCATATCCTACAAGATCCCGGATCAAGTCCGGGATGACGTATTGTTTGTACGTACTCTGTCTTCTATCTTCGTGCAGGCGGATTTACGATGCCCGCCTCGTCCGCCTGGGTGCCCGCTGT
>CAYWJL010000354.1:0-3055 GCA_964458145.1 uncultured Desulfovibrionales bacterium
CCCTTTCGTATGGATCCCCCGCACCTCCGCCACCCCATGTTTGCAAAAGCAGCCCGTCATTCGTTGCCGGTAGTACCTCGGGCGCAGCTCATAGACACAGGATACGGGTCATGAACACATATCCCCGACCCGGCACAGTGTAAAGACGCCATCTCGATCTGCCTTGCCTTCACGGCTGTCTTGACATAGGGTTTTCCCATATTGTCAGACAATTGTCTCGTGCCCGAACGGAGATTTCACAAACCGCCAACCATGCGAATGCGGGGAGGAATGCCATGACAGCCATCTACAAGGTCGAAACACAGGGAATCAGCCAGAACTTCGGCAAGAGCACCGGGTCGTATGAGAGCATCAAACGGGGAAGCATGGATCAGGAAGCCCTGCTCGACCTGTTCAACCGGGTTCGGCACATGGACGACCCCAGCGTTGACCATCCGGACGGGGATCTCTGCCCGCCCCATGTGCTGGTGGACGGCCCGGCCGGACAATTCAGCTTTGTGGTTGCCGGAAGCGGGGATTTCTACAATGTGGAACACGACGCCCATGTCTCGCCCATCGAGGCGGTCTCCGTGGCCGGGGGCCTTGAACCTTCGGGTGCTTCCGCCCCATCTGCACAGGATGTCCGCCACCAAGCCGCCCCCCAACCCCAGGCAGAACCCCGGCCGACTCCGCAACCGCCCAAAAAACCCGGCATCCTCGGCAAACTCTTCAGCCTGTTCATGCTCTTCGTTTTCATCTTCGTCGCCCTGGTGGGCTATGCCATGGTCATGGGAGATATCAGCGACACAGCCCTGCTCGTGATCACCGGCGTGGTCACCCTCATCTGGCTGGTGGTCAGGAAACGAATGCGTTCCTCACGGGCAAGGGGCACCGGTACAGCCCGTTCGACCGCCTCGACAATGTACCATGATCCCATGTACGGCACAGGGCGCTGGAACGATCACAGGGATCATACAGGCGAGGATTCCGGAACCGATGCAGGAGGCGGCGATTCCGGAGGCGGCGGCGACGATGGCGGCAGTGACGATTGAAACGACTGTCACCAGGGTTGCGGGAAGGCGAATCCCGGAGGCAACGGCCTGCCCCCCAGAGAACTCGTACAGAATCAAACATCCGACAGAACCGACAAGGAGTTGTCGTGGCAAAGAAAAAATTGACCAAAAATCAAAAAAGAAACCAGAAAAAAAAGCTCGCTCTCAAGAAAAAAACGCAGAAGCAGGTTCCTTTGTCACAAAGCCGGGTATCTGCTCCCGGATCGCCTCCCCTTCCACAGGTTCCAACCCGGTTTGCCAAAGAGCAGATCATACGTGTCGTCTACAAACTGCTCTCCCGCAACGTCATCGATCATCCCGATGAACTCCGTCGGTACATAGGGAACCAGAGTGCTGCCGTGGATATCCCGAACCTTCTGGCACGTCTCGGAGAAACCCTCGATCAGGAAGAGCGTGCCCAGGCCTTCGCCTTCACAGCCATGGAGTCCTATCTCGAGAACAAAACTCAGAAGGCCCTTGACCAATGCGAACAAGCCCTGGCTCTGGATCCCGACAACATCGATGCCCTCCGCACCAAACTCCTCATTGCCGATACCACTACTGACGAGTCCTGGTGTGAATTGCTCGATCTCGCTCGACTCCCCACCGGGATCAGCAGCGATCCTGATTCTCCCCGCAATGTGGTGAACAACGAACTGCCGGAAGCCCTGGTGGCCAATCCCTTTCTCCGTACATTGGAGGTCTACTGCCAACGTCTGCTGGCCGAAGGCGACTTTGAGACGGCCTGGCCTCTGCTCGAGACAGCACGCCATTTTGACAACGGGGACATGCACAGCACCAGATCCTTCGGCATCATCTGCGCATTGGCTCTTGAGGATAACGAATCCCTCGACATCCTTTTGAGCGAACTCAAAAAACTCGCATCCCAAAACAATGCACTGGAACCCCAAACCCATCTTCTGGAGATCATAGCAGAATGGAAAATGAAGGGAAACAGCCATGCAGCCGAGAAACTTACCGACTTTTTCACGCACAGCCCGGCGACTGCCACAAGTTTGGTCACCATCTTCGCGTCACTCATGCAGAACCCGGGCTCCCCGGATATCCCGGATTTGAAAGAAAGAGATCCTGACCGCATGCAGGCAATGGCGTTATTTCAGGTGATCCCGTTGCTGGACGGCGTAAGCCGCATGTGGATCATCCAGCAACTTCTGACCTGGAGCATCACGGCCGGTACGCCGGCTACCCCCTCGACATCTCTCGGTGGCTGGAGTCCCCGAATCGACCCTGAAGAACTCTACGAACCCATTGCTGAACTCACCGACGCCTTTTGCAACGAGTATCTCGACGAAACATGCGCCGGAATATGCAGGAACATCCTCACGGAATTCCTCGAGGCCGATCTGGATTTCGAACGGAGCCTTCTCGAGTCATGGGCTGCAGGAATCATCCACTTCATGGGCAAACAGAACAAGATGTTCGCAGCCTCGCATCCCCACCATTTCAAGGCAAAATCCATTGCCGATTTCTTTGAAATCTCCGCTGCCACCTATCTGAAAAAATCCGCGACCGTTGCCACGGAACTCACCCGAAGGGGCAACAATCAAGCGTCATTGTGGGGTGTCGACGAGCCCGCCACAAACGGGCGAAGCCGGAAGACGGCACCGAAAAAACCAGCTCGAAAACCCGCACGAACCAAAACAGGCGTCCCGGCCCTGCGTCTGAAAATCGCTCTTGCCGGCATCCGCCCGCCCATCTGGCGGCGTGTGGACGTGCCTGAAACGTATACCCTCGGGGACCTCCACCCCATCATTCAGATAGTCATGGGCTGGGATGATTATCACCTGCATATGTTCAATGTTCGGGGAATCGATTACTCGACCTACGATCCCGACAATCCCTTTGAACTCGATAGCGAGGACGAAGACACGATAACCGTTGCCAAAGCGTTCACTCTTGCAAACGGAAAAATAGTCTACACCTATGATTTCGGGGACAATTGGGAGCATGTGATCACCCTGGAAAAGATCATTGAGGAAGGTGCCCCCCTTGCCTGCATCAAG
>CAYWJL010000355.1:0-1174 GCA_964458145.1 uncultured Desulfovibrionales bacterium
CGGTGCGGAAGGCCAGCCGCGTCAGCTCGGCGAAGAGCTCGCCGTTCAGGGTCCCAGATGATCGCCTGCAATGTAATCGTGACGGAACTCATGGCTATACCGCTTCCTGCAGGATGCCAGGATGTTGTCCTGAATGTCTTTACCGGCCTCTTTGGTCAGGAAAAGCAACACATCTCCCTTGAATGTCTGTTCCGGCTCTACATAGTTCAGCATCTCATGCAGCTGCTGATGCCATATATTCCTGTATCCAAGAGCCACCCGCAATGCATAATCCCTGCTGATGTCCTCACTGGGAAACAGAATGTCGGCCATTTCCTGCAAGGGGTCGTGTGACCGCTCCTTTGCAACTGTTCCTGACTGGCTTCCCCGTTCAAAGAATATCTTGATGGCACCCAGCAAGGCCTCATCCAGATTGTCACCGTGAATCGATTCCTTGATATTTGTGATGCCGTGGAGATAGCCGTCTATGTTTATCAGCTTGAGGTTGGTGAATCCTTTTGCCTCCAACATCAGGGCCGTATCCAGGGAGTGGATCGAGCCCACGGAATGCCCGGCCAGATAGATGCTTGCATCCGGACCGTCCCTTGTGACGATTTCATCGGCGTAGGCCTTTATGGCTTCGGCGTAGTCGGCAAAGGGAACCATGGTTCCATACATGCCCTTGGGCTCCATGAAGACCACGTTGAAGGTATTCGCAAGGGTGGTGCATATCCGGTTGTACGAACTGACGGACCCGATGAGGCCGGGGAAGAAATACAGCCGGTCGGCGTTTGCCTTTTTGGCGGTGAATTCGGCGGGCTTCCATACGTCCACATTGTGGATATCCTGCAAACCACCCCGCACCAGATCGGCCAGACCTGCCACGGTGAAATGCTGGATGATATCAGAAAGGGCAAGATCGATGGCCCACGTTTCATTGAGCATGGCCAGAATCGACAGGGACTGAATGGAGGTGCATCCCAGCAGCAGGATATTCTCGTCACTGTCGATGGATGCCTCCGGTTCCAGCTCCAGCACCTTCCCGATGATCGATGCGACAGCGTTTTCAATCGTATTTTTCCGTGCGACCGAATCTTTCGGCACTTCACGAGCCGCAGACGCAGGCTCGAGACCTCTATTAGCTATTTCCTTGAATGTTTGGATAAAATCGGGATTGGGAAAGAGATGGACTTTA
>CAYWJL010000355.1:1188-3051 GCA_964458145.1 uncultured Desulfovibrionales bacterium
TGCACGCAATGTTCACCTCTTCCAGTTCCCCGGCAATGGATGCAAGTGATGACTCCCTTGGATCGATGAAATATTCCGTATACCCGGGCAGAACCGGATCGGGCTGCGTGCATCTGAAGTGAACGATGGGGGTCGGCGTGGGAGCCGGTCTGTAATCCGTGTACCACGCAAAACAATTGAGCTCGCGCGGGGTTTTGAGCAGACTTGGAATGAGGGGATCGATGAGAACCAGCGAGTCGATCTGTATGCCCTGTTCCCTGAAAATCCTGTCCATTTCATAGGCTATGGGACTTCCGAAACTGTAGCCCATGAGGCAGCATCGGGATTTTGCCAGCAGATCGCCGTACTCGTTCACGAGCAGGTCGACGTAGTACCCGGCCAGATCGCAAAACGACTTGAAATGGTATTTCTCCAGGAGGACCCCGTCCTGCAGGTAGACCTTTTTATAGAAGTTATCGACAAGTATGACCTTCATGTCCTTGGACAAAACCGGATACAGGGTGGCCATATAGGCTTCGTACCCGGAATCCGGGTGAATCAGTATGGCCAGCTTATCACTGCGTCCGGCCCGGTTCAGGGCAATGGTCGGAATATATTCGAAATCCTCATTGTCATACCCCGGGGCTGTTCCTTGTTCTCTGACTGCCAGGCAATGCCCCACAATCTCCTTAAGCGATGCTTCGAATTTCCCCACCAGCCGGTCAGTGGCCTCCTGGCCCAGCCTGCTCGCCACCTGAAAGTTGAACCGGCCCTGGCTCACGGCCGAATTGACGGCAACGAGGCTCGTATCGATATTCGCAGGAGCAATACTGATCCCGGAGGATTCTGCTGCAATCTCCCACTCCCGGTTTGCCGCACCGCTGCCCAGCTGCCCGAGATAGTTGAAGGTCACAGGGGGCAGGTTGTCGCTCTGAAAGCATGAATCACCCGCGCCCCGGTCATGGGCACGGCAAAAAGCCCCCCATCCGATTCCCTTGGCGGGGATCTGACGCAGGCTCTGTTTGATGTTCATGATGCTCTGGCCCAGATCGTCCCCCAGGTTGAGGCGTACCGGATACACATTGGTGAACCAGCCCAGTGTGTGACTGTGGTCCAGAGACGGATCGATGTTTTCCCGGCCGTGACCTTCAAGGGTGATGCCCTGAATGTCCGCGCCCTGCCACGCTTGCAACGCATAGGCAAAAGCCGTCAGAAGCAGATCGTTTATCCCGGTAAAATAGGCCTCATTGGCCTCCTTGAGCAGCCGACCGGTGATTTCCTCGCTCAGCCGTATTTCACGCTGCAGGGGTTGGTCATGATTCTCCCCCCACGATGTGTAATCGGGCAGGGATTCCATCAGGTTTTTCCAATACGCCTTTTCGTCCTCGTGCTGCCGAGGATATGCTTTGATGGCCGCCACCCACTGGCGGTAACTGCTTGTTTTTTTTCCTAAGGTCGTGCCCTCATAGCTGCGTCTGATATCCTCGAGCAGAATCCTCCAGCTCACCGCATCCACGATCAGATGGTGCAGGGCACAATAGAGCCTGGCGCTGCCGTCCTCATAGCCCGTGACATACCCGAACTGCCATAAGGGGCCGTGCTCGATGTCAAACCCGCTCTGCCAGCCGGTGAGTATCTCCACAACCTCTTCATCTGTCAGACCGCTTCGATCCAACATTTTCAATTCCGGGATAACAATTTCCCGGTTGTATCGCTGTTTCCCGCCCGCAAAGGTGGTCCTGAGCATGTCGTGGTGCGCAACAAGGGCGAGGACGGCCTGCTCGAGGCGGTCCGTATCGAGCAGGGGAACCCTGACCATGAAGCTCTGGTTCCAGTGATTGTACTCGGGAAATTCCCTGCTTGCCACCTTGTCGAAAAACCATT
>CAYWJL010000356.1:0-3040 GCA_964458145.1 uncultured Desulfovibrionales bacterium
ATTTTTCGAGACGTATCTCTGCCCTATTCCGTCATCCCGGCGAAGGCCGGGATCTTGGGCGGTATGGAGACTGTCTCTGATGGCAATGGCTCGGCCGCATCCCTCAAGATCCCGGATCAAGTCCGGGATGACGGAATAGGCCCTCCTGAGCCCTGCGCACTGAGCCCTGCGCACTACACTATCTTATATCCTTCCATCCTATATCCTTCATCCATTCCTTTTCATCCGTCGTTCCATACTCCTCGCATGGGCTTCGAGCTGTTCCATGCGGGCGAGGCGGGCGATTTTTGTGCCGTGTTCCTGGATGTAGGTATCGCTGGCCGCGATGATGCTCGTTTTTTTGCAAAAGGTGTCCACGGACAGGGCCGAGGAGAAGCGGGCCGTGGACAGGGTGGGCAGGACGTGATTGGGGCCGGCGAAGTAGTCGCCCACTGGTTCCGGGGTGTGGTGGCCCATGAAGACGGCGCCTGCGTTTCTGACCTTGCCGATCATGGACCAGGGGTCGCTCACGCAGAGTTCGAAATGTTCGGGAGCGATCTTGTTCACCAGTTCCAGGCCCGTGTCCATATCCGGGACCTGGATGCACGCGCTCCAGTCTTTCAGGCATGCCGCGGCGATGTCACGACGGGGCAGCTCTTCCACCTGGCGGCACAGGGCCTGTCTGGTTTTTTCCAGGATATCCTTGTCAGGGGAAATGAGCAGGGAAGATGCCAGGGGATCGTGCTCGGCCGGGGAGAGAAGATCGGCGGCCAGCCATTCGGGATTGGCGGTTTCGTCGGCCAGGATGGCGATTTCACTGGGCCCTGCAATCATGTCGATACCCACTTCGCCTACCAGAATGCGTTTGGCCGTGGTCACGAAGATATTGCCCGGTCCTGCGATCACGTCCACAGGGGGGATGGTGTCCGTGCCATAGGCCAGGGCGGCGATGGCCCAGGCGCTGCCTGCGCGGAAAATTCTGGTGATTCCCAGAATGTCTGCCGCCGCCAGGATGGACGGATTCAATGTACCGTCTTTTCTGGGAGGCGAGACGACAACGATCTCTCCCACTCCGGCCACCTGGGCCGGGATGGCGTTCATGAGCAGGCTGGAGAGGAGGGGAGTCTCTCCTCCCTGACCGCCGGGAACGTAGAGTCCGGCGCGATCTACGGCAGAGACCATCTGGCCGAGAATGGTGCCGTTTTCCTGGGTGACCATCCATGACTTCTGTTTCTGGTTTTCGTGGAAGGAACGGATATTGTCGGCGGCTTCCCGGATGATGGCCTTGTCTTCTTCGGGAACAAGGTCACACCCCCTGGTGATTTCTTCGGGAGTGACAGCGATATGGGACGGGGAAAAGTCGGGGCAGTCGAACCTGGACGTGTATTCTGCAAGGGCCGCATCGCCGCGGGTCCTGACGGCTTCGAGGATTTCGAGAACGGGTTCTTCCACGGACTGCTTGGGTCCCTTGCGTCCTGCAAGCCATTGGTCGATGGCAGGCCAGGAGGAGGTATCTGTGTAGGTGATATCACGGCAGGGCATGGGGGCTCCTTTAAGGATCGATGGAACGGTTTGGACGGGGCCGATATTGGAACGTTTTCGGCAAAAAGAAACTTAAAAAATAAGCGGGGCACCAATGGATGTCAATCCAATGGAAGAAGAGCTGAGATCATGTCACAACAGGAATTGTATTACAGCTGGTCCGCCAGAATCATGAGCCAGGTGAGACCCGAGAGCACAAGGGCCAGGAAGACCGCTGCCGATCCCAGGTCCTTGGCCCTGCCGGCCAGGGGGGCGTAGTCGGGGCTGACCAGATCGACCACAGCTTCCACTGCCGAGTTGAGCAGCTCCACGATCATGACCACGATCCAGGATCCGGCCAGCAGAATTTTTTCAACCATGTCTTCGCCCAGATAGATACCCAGAGGGATGACGATGGCAGCGAGGATCAACTCCTGTCTGAAGGCCTGTTCGTGACGTACGGCCGCTGTCAGTCCTTTCCAGGAATATCTGCAGGCAGAAACAAGATGGGTGAACGGATTGGAATCGGGTTTGGGCATGGGGCGGCTCGGGAGTATGATTACCTGTTTGTAGGTTGAAAGGATGGATCGTCCGGTCGAGGGAAGTCGCTATCCGGCAAGAACCGTTGTTGTCCAGGTCCCGAGGGCCGTGGCTACGCCGTCATGGTCGTTGTCCGCAACCGTGGTGAATCTCCCTGTCAGTTCGTCAGGAGCATTGGCCACCACATAGGGGTGCGGGCTCATTTCCAGGAGGTCGAGGTCGTTGTAGTCGTTGCCGATGGCCATGGTCTTGTCCAGGGGGACTCCCAGGAACTCGCACAGCCAGCGGCCCGTGGTTGCTTTGGAGACACCGGCCGGAAAGATTTCCACCCAGGTCGAGGCATGGTCAAAGGGAGAGGTCGCCCTGATGATGCTCAGATCGGGGAGCTGTTTTCTCACATGTTCCAGGGGGGCGAGACCCAGGCCGGGGGGGAGGATGGCCACGAACTGGCTGGCCGTTTCCCATGATGCGTCCGGGGGCAGGGGCGTTCCCCATTCTTTGTGTGCCTCGAGCCTGGTCATGAAATCCGGGTTCGGATTCCCGTTATGCTCGAACTCGAACAGGTGGTTGTCCGGAATGGGATGGTGGAGCATGAAATCGATCCCTGCCGTGCGGAGGATCCTGATCCCCTCGTGTATCTCGTGTCCTTTCAGGGCGGAATGCTTGATGATCTTCTGATCACCCATCCGGGCCACGCCGGCACCCGTGGAAAAGATGACATAGTCGGCGGGAAAATCGGGAAAGAGAACTTTCGAGCACGAATGCAGGGATCGTCCAGTGGCAAGGACCCGGGTGATGTTCCGTTCCCCGAGGTCTTCAAGGGCCTGCCGGTTGGCTGTTGAAAGGGAGTGGTCGCTGCAAAGCAGGGTCCCGTCCAGGTCCATGAAACAGATGCCCCGGGTGGCGGATATGGAGGAAGACATGGCGGCTCCAACCGGATTCATGACGGTTTTGGCAGAGATGCTCGTTTTCTAATGCCAAGTTAGCGATGGTTCCGAAC
>CAYWJL010000357.1:0-3025 GCA_964458145.1 uncultured Desulfovibrionales bacterium
ACCTCTGCATGGATCATGGCCGGGTAGAAAGCAAGGTCCACCTACTGACCCGGAGCCAGGAACCGAGGCAGATCCTGATCCAACCCGTCGGATAGATCCATGGCCCCACGGACGCCCGGCAATCCGGCCAGAAGCCGCCCCTGATCAACCTTGGGTTCGGGACGCAGATGCTGTTTCACGCATGCGGGAAACTCGGCCGAAGGCCCCCCCTCTTCCAGAACCCCGAGCCCTGCCCGAGCCATGCCTATCCTCCCGATGACAAAGAGAATATCCCCCACCCGCGTCTGATGCCGCTTGAGAATGTTCCCTGCAGGCGCACCCCAGGCCGTGATACTGACGGCGATCTTGTCCCCGTCGCTGAGATCCCCGCCCGTCAAGACAAGATCATAGCGGCCAGCCAGAGTGGCCATCCCCTGAAAAAAACCGTCCCAGAACGAGGCAGGAATCCGGCGCGGTGCCACCAGGGCCAGACTGAATCCCAGAGGAATGGCCCCCATGGCAGCCAGATCGCTCACATTCACGGCCAGGGATTTGTGCCCGATATCCTGGGGCGAAAAATACGATGTCCTGAAATGGACATCCTCAACAAAAAGATCCGTGGTGACGCACAGGGAGTCCGGGCAGGAAAAAACCGCGCAGTCATCCCCCCTGCCGAGGGACAGACTGGTGTGGTCGTTTGGAAAATAACGATCGATCAGGGCAAGAAAGTCCTGCTCGCTGTGCAGCAAGGCATTGTTCATGGCATCTTCTTCAATGATTGGTTCGCCGGTTACGCTCGCGCGAACGCACCCGGTACAGTCGCTCCGTAAACCCGCCATCATCCACAAAGGCCTTTGAAAGCGCCCGGATCTGGCGATCCAGCAGATACCCGGCAACCGTGGCCAGGGTCAGTGCGGTCCCAGCAGGCCAAGCGATTCTGGCGCAAAAAATCCTCGTAGTCGAGCTTCAATTCCTCCAGGCTTGCCCGGGCCACCTGGGTCAGCTTGAGTTCCATCTTCCTGGAGGTCGCCGAGGCTTCCGACCCTTCGGCAATGTTCTGAACCCCGGACCGGGCCGCCTGGACCATCTGATCCCTGGTACGACTGAACCGGTCCACATACCGCTCGCAAAACCGAACCCTTACGTCGTATACCACCTGAGCCACCTGAAAACTGCGCATCTTCCGGTATCCGCCATGCTTGGGGATCAAAGGCTCAGAGCTCATGGCAATTCCTCCAAAGCTGTTTCCATCGACCAACCTTTCCCTTCCAACCGCCAGCCAGACATGACCACCCGGGACATTCCACGCCACGAGGTTTCCATCGACCAATCCTTCCCTTCCAGGCGTTAGCCTTCCCTACGTCCACTTCCTCCACAAAGTCCACTCTGTCCACCGCTCTGTCCCAAAATTGTCCTACCTCCTCGTCAAGAGCCCTGTCAGGGAATCATCGAGCAAACTCCTTGAATTTGAATCTGGTCAAATGTAATCGTCGGGTTCAACGTTTGGAGCACCTCCTGTCATCCCCCCTGGTTCTATAAGGACACGACCTCGCACTCGGGAATGGCATGAGCAACGGTAGAATCGGAGATGCCGATGCGAAAAATTATCACATGTATGCCCCCGGGGCAGGACGCAGAGGTGCTCGCGCAAAGTCTGCGGTCAGCTGGTGTGGAGCTTACGGTATGGACCTTGGGAGAAGATGTGCTTTCCGACAATGGCGGTGTGGATTATGTATTTGCCGATATCGGATTGCTGGAACAGGCATTTCAATCCGTTTCTGCCGGACTTCAGGAAATCTGGAACCGGTTTGCCTCGGCTGAGGTGATCGTCATGGTGACCCCCAAACAGATCCGTCAGGCGGGTGATGCCGTCAAGGCCGGGGCTGCGGATTATCTCTCCTATCCCCGGACCGACGAAGAGATCAAACTGGTTCTGGAACGTGCACGGGACAGTTTCATCCTTCAGTCCGAACTGGACTATCTCAGGGATCATTTCTGGCAGGATGATGCCCGGGATGTCGTGGGAACGGCCAGTCCGATCATGCGGGAGGTGTTCAGCAAGGTGCGCCATGTGGCAGGGACGCGCACCACCGTGCTTTTGACGGGCGAAACAGGTACAGGGAAAAGTCTTATCGCCCGGATTATCCACAATCACAGTGCCAGGAGCGGCAAGCAGTTCATCAGTGTCCACTGCGGTGCCATTGCCGACACGCTCACGGAAAGCGAACTTTTCGGCCACGAAAAAGGGGCCTTTACCGGGGCCATCCGTCGCAAGCCGGGAAAATTCGAATTGGCCGAAGGCGGAAGCATCTTTCTGGATGAAATCGGAACCGTCAGTCAATCGACTCAGATAAAACTGCTGCAGGTGGTCCAGGATCGTGTTTTTCAGCGGGTGGGCGGAGACACGGATATCCGGGCTGATGTGCGCATCATCGTTGCCACCAACGAGGACCTCCGGGAGTTGAGCAGTCGGGGCATGTTCCGCAAGGATCTCTACTATCGGCTCAATGTCTTTCCCATTCATATTCCCCCCCTCAGGGAACGCCCGGAAGATATCCTCCGTCTGGCTGAAATGTTCATCGAACGGTCAAACATCCAGCTTCGCAAGAGTATCCGAGGACTGCATCCCCGTGTACTCACCGCCTGCATGCGCTATGAATGGCCGGGCAATGTCCGCGAACTGGAAAATCTCATTGAACGCGCCTGTATCCTCGAGGAAACCGATGTTCTGCAGCCGGAAAGTTTTCCCTGCGAGTTTTTGGGTGCGGACCGGGGCGAGGCCCGGATGCCGGTGGATACATCTCTGACCATTACCCAGGCCCGGCGTGACGCGGTGGAACATTTCGAACGTCAGTATCTGACCAAACTGCTTGCGAAATGCAAGGGCAGGGTCAAGGAAACGGCCCTGTGTGCGGGCATAACCACCCGACAGTTGAACAAGCTGATGACTCGGCATGGACTTGATAGAAAAACATTCAAATAGGAATCAAAAGTTCCGACTTTTCTAAAAGAAGAACCTTCAAGACTTTTTCAGAAAAGTTGATTT
>CAYWJL010000358.1:0-3022 GCA_964458145.1 uncultured Desulfovibrionales bacterium
CGTTGAAAGAGGCGTTGCTGGCGGAACAAATATAAAACAAACGATATAAGATATAGGATATATGGTGGTATACGAAAGTGCGCAGTAGGCAGTACGCAGTGCGCAAGTCGGGCGAAACCGGCAGCCCGGACGTGATCCGGGATCTTGAGGGATGTGGCCAAGCGTTTTGCGTCCGGCACAGTCGCCCAAGATCCCGGCCTTCGCCGGGATGACGATAACAGCAACCAGTCACTACATCGTATATCTTATATCCTATATCTTCAATCCTTTATCCTTCCTAAAGAGCCCCCCTGTTCGACATGACAACCCGCGGCCCCTTCCGCACCAACCATCCCATCATTCTGGCCTCGGCCTCGCCCAGGCGGCAGGCATTGCTCAGTTCTCTGGGCATCCATTTTGAAGTCATCCCTGCCAAGGCCAAGGAACCGGCTCCAGACAAGGGGGAAAAACCGGCAGCCTATGCCGAACGCATGGCCCTGTTCAAGACCGAAGAAATCGCCAACAAACGTCCCGAGGCCGTGGTCATCGGCGCGGACACCATCGTGGTCCAGGGGCCGACCATCTTAGGCAAACCCCGCTCCCGCGACCACGCCCTGTCCATGCTCACCAGTCTCTGCGGCACCACCCACGAGGTCATCACGGGCTGCTGCGTCATGCACAAGATGGGCAAACGCTGCATGCACACCAGCGTCTCGACCCAGGTGGACATGCCAGAAAGAGACCCGGGCATCCTCGAGGCCTATATCGAAACCGGCGAACCCATGGATAAGGCCGGAAGCTACGCCATCCAGGGGGTAGGCGGCTTTCTGGTCAGTGAAATCCGGGGCTCGTACACCAACGTCGTGGGTCTGCCCCTGACAAGAATCCTGCAGGTACTTCTAGATTGCCAAGCCGTGATCCCGGCAGGAAGGGAATCAAGCTGATCCGCAAGAACCCCCACGCCGCCCGACTTTCCCAAAAGGGATAAAGCACCAGCCGGCCATCATTGGCGGAATGGAACTCGTAAAACGATATGTCCCTACCTCTCCGAAAACATTTCCGACAGCCAGACCACCGAGTACATGGCCACACCCACCAGACCGAAAAAGCTGATCAGGGACATGGAGAAAATCTTCAAAAGGAGATTCTGCAACATGGGTGACGAAAGATCCTTGATCCACATGAGGTTGGCCGGATCGGTCAGATCCCAAATATGGAGCATGTTCCACTTGTTGGTCAGGGCCATGATGGTCAGCTGATACAAAAAAACCATAATGGCCGTGCCCCAGCAGCAATAGGCCGACCAGATCAGACGCAATTTTTTTCTTCCATCCATTCTTCATCCCCTCTATGTTCGATCTGTTATGTCCAAAAAACGGTCCTCCCTACGACCCTTTGAATCGGGACGCAAGGAACCCCCCAAACCCTTACACCGGACCAAACCATGAACGACAAAAAGCTCTCTCTGACCGACACCATTCTCGTGAACATCGCCACATTGTGGATAGCCGGACGCGGCCCCAAGGCCCCGGGCACGTGGGGATCACTGGTAGCCATGTTTCTGGCACCTTTTGTGTTTCTGCCTCTGCCTGTGTTGTACCGGATCGGAGTGCTTGCAGTGATCTTTGTGCTGGGCAGCCTGGCTGCAAGCCGGGCCGAAACCGTTATGGGCCAAAAGGACCCAGGATGCGTGGTCATTGACGAGCTGCTGGGGTTGTGGGTCTGTTACCTGCTTTTTGCACAACTTTCGCCGTTGCTGCTGGTTGCGGGCTTTGTGCTTTTCAGGGTCTTCGACATTGCCAAGCCCTGGCCCGTACGGGCCTCGGAAACCTGGCTGCCGGGCGGGTGGTCGGTCATGCTCGATGATGTCTTTGCAGGAGTGTATGCGGGGGTAGGGCTGTGGGTGGTGGGGTTGGTGGTGTAACGGGTAATGATCTTCGCTGCGTCATGCTGACTTGCTTTGATCGGGCGTGACGTCGTGGAGATTCGGAGGAATCGTAACGAGTCAGAGATGCACCATGAACATACACAACGAACGTAAACTGGCCGCCCGCGCCAAACAACTGGGCGAGTCGGCTGACGCACGGGTTTTCCCCGAGTTGAGGGATATGTGCGGTTCCCCGTCGCCCCTGGTGCGGCGGATTGCAGCTTCGGCTCTGGGCAAACTGGCGGGCATTGTTGCGGCCATGGCCGTTCTGCAACCCCTGTTGGCCGATACCCACCCGCAGGTGCGGCAGTATGCTGCCAAGGCCCTGGGCTGTTACGGCACTGCCGCCGAATGTGCCTTGCCCGATCTGCGCGAGCATTACTGCAATCCCACCGAAAAGGACTACGTCAAACGAACCATCAAGACCGCCGGGCTGAATATCCGCAAGGCCATGGAGATCGCCGAGCACAAGGCCGTCCACCGCTGTCAGCGATGCTCGAGGCCGGTGGCACCCGATGAGTATGCCAGGTCCCAGCAGGCCTTTCATCGGACCTTGTGCGATGTGTGCTTTGACGAGGTCTTTCTCAAGCGCCGCAATTGGGAGACTTCGGTGGAGTTGAACAAGACCATCCAGGCCGGTGACGGCACGGTGGTTCAATCCCGGGGCGAAAAAGTCATTGCCGAGGAACTGTCCCGCATGGGGGTGGAATACCGGTACGACAACCGATTCAGGATCATCAGGGGCTACGCTATACGACCCGACTTCTACCTGCCTGAACTCGATGTGTACATCGAATACTGGGGAATGGAAGACAACCTGGACTATAGGATCGGCATGCTCGAAAAAAAGAAGCTCTACCAGCAGGCGGGCAAAAAACTGGTCTCCCTGCATGCCCATGAAGGTGACCGCCTTCCCCGATGCCTTCGGGAAAAGCTGGCCGGGCATGGCTGGTGCGCTGCCGGATGATCAGCAAAGCCCCCGGCAGGGCATACAAAAGACCATAACACAGCCAAATTTGTAGGGGCAATTCACGAATTGCCCGTTTTTTTGACCGTGGAAAATACACAAGCTTCTCTGGGCACAGGCATTGCTGCGTCACATGGAGCACGCTGATC
>CAYWJL010000359.1:0-3017 GCA_964458145.1 uncultured Desulfovibrionales bacterium
GAGTGCAACCTTGCCAAGGTTGAAGTCGCGGGTTCAAATCCCGTTTCCCGCTCCAGGAAATCATAAGGCCGGATTGTATCCGGCCTTTTCCTTTTGTCATGTCAGCGGTCCGATCCGTGTGACCACGTTCCGGACCCGACAAGCCCTGCAGCAGCCGGCCCGTCGCCCCGTTTCTGTTGCACGAGGAGAGCCCCATGGCCCCATCCCTCCCCCCGCACAACGCATCTCTCGAAGACCTTCTCACCTTTGCACGACAGCGTTTCTCCATCGTCTTCAAGCCGGTTCGCATCGGTGAACACACCCTCGAGATCACCCATATCGAAAATATGACCGACTACCTGGACCGGCTGGCAAATCAGTCCAGGCAGGGCAAAAGCATCGAGCTCCCCCTGTGGGCCAAGATATGGCCTGCCTCGACGCTTCTGGCCATGACCATGGCCCAGATCCCTCCTGCCGGGGACAAACGCATCCTGGAAATCGGTGCGGGTTTGGGCATTCCGGGCCTTGTTGCCGCAGCCCGGGGATTCTCCACGACCATCTCGGACACCAATGAAGACGCCCTGCTTTTTACCAGGATCAACATCCTCAAGAACAATCTCCAGGAAAAGGCTACGGCCCTGCCCCTGAATATACTGACCCAAGACGCTGACGCCCCCTTTGATCTCATTCTCGGTTCCGAATTGTTCTACATCAAGGATTGCGCCGCCCAGCTCGTCAGATTCCTGCGAAAGGGCCTGTCCCCCAGAGGCATGGCTCTCCTCGCCCGGGATGCCTCTCGCAAGGAAAAGGAGTTCCTCTCCCTGGCCGCAGACGTTTTCGATATCGGTATCAAACAGATCGGCTACAAGGGTTCCGAGGGTGAAACGCCCTTCCAGGCAGACCTGTACCGTCTCATCCCCAAAAAAGAGGTCGATGCCCAATGATCACCCTGGGTTCCTGTCCCAAGGCGTATCACAAGGATCTGGACAAAGCCTGCGCCCCGGCTGAAACCGTGGTCCGCGTGAAAAAAGCCCTGGCCGCAAGCGGTCAAACCATCCTTGCTGAAAACAGACGCATCGACACGGGACGTCTAGGTATTCCCGTGTACATGAGCATTTGAGGGGACGATGCCCAAGCGATCATGCCCGGACGCAAACAGATGGGTAAAGGTGCTTCCCCGGACCAGGCCGAGGCCTCGGCCCTCATGGAACTCATGGAGCGGTACGGCTTCTTCACCTTCTGGAACGATGAATCCCGCTTCACCTCCATGACCTGGTCCCAGGCCGTCGAATCCTTTGGCCGGGATCTCATTCCCGTGGAAACCATCCTGCACTCGGTCGGCGACTCCTGCACGCCCGAGCAGGGGGCGGACATTCTCGATCTGACCCCGTGGAAATTCAGCAAGGCCCTCGACCTGACCACCGGCCGCGAGGTCATGGTCCCCATGGACTGGTTCAGACAGCTCAACGAGTACAATGGTTCCTCGGCCGGAAACACGGACACCGAATCCGTTCTCCAGGCAACCTGCGAGCTCATCGAACGGCATGTCTGCGCCCTTGCGGACCGCGCTCATCCCGTACTGCCAACCATTGCCGTGGGACCGGACGACGATGAGATCCTTGTGGATCTCATGAACAAATTTCGCGCCCGGGGTATCGAGGTCACCCTCAAGGACATGACCTGCGGCATGCCCCTGCCCACCGTGGCAGCCCTTGCCTTTGATCCGGCAACCTTCCCGGAACAAAGCGAGATCGTGTTTACCGCGGGCACGGCGACCTCTCCGGCCAAGGCGGCCATCCGAGCCTTGACCGAAGTGGCCCAGCTGGCGGGCGATTTCGAAAGCAGGACCGTCTACGAACCATCGGGCCTCTCCAAATACCATACCCTCGAGGAAACCGCATGGATCACAAAAGGCCCTGAATGCGCCCTTGCCGACCTCCCCTCCATGGCATCCCGGGACATAGGTCAGGAACTCGAAAACACGGTCAGGGCCCTCGGCAAACAGGGGTACTCCGTCTACAGCGTGGCGACCACGGTCGAAGCCCTGGGCATCCCCACACATTACACCTTTGTCCCGGGTTTTTCCTTCAGGGAACGCACGTCCTATGCATCTTTGGGAATGCTCACGGGCAAAAAAATCCTCGAAACAGCTTCGCCGGATGACATCGAAGACAAACTGGACCGATTGGATGAACTCTGTCCCGAGGCCCATTTTCTGCCTTTTTTCCGTGCCCAGCTCGCGTTGAACCAGGGATCTCCCGAAATGGCAGCGGTCCTGTTCGCCCTGTCCGAGGATCTTCAGCCCGATGACGAAAACCGGGCCATGTCCGCCTTTTACCAGGCCCATTGCCTGACCATGCAGGAACAATGGACAGAGGCCATTCCCCACCTGGAACGGGCCATATCCCTGCAGGAGGACGTCAAGGAATACCATAATCTCTACGGGGTCTCCCTGTTCAAACTCGGCAGCTTTGCCGATGCGGCCGGATGTTTCCAGAAAGCTCTGGCCCTGGACGCAGGTTCTGCCATGGACATGGCCAACCTCGGATTGTGCCACGAAAAGACGGGAAAAACAGATCAGGCCATCGCCTGTCTCCAGGAGGCCGTGACCATGGATCCGACCATCGAGTTTGCCTGGAAACACTTGGTAGATCTGGCTTCCAGCGACTGAAGGCCGTCTTTTTTTTCTCGTACAATCACGCCCAAAAATCGTTGACAAATCACGTCGTTGACATCTATTGGGGGTGAAGTCTTTTTTATGCGATCTTTTTCTATCCAGGTGACATCAGATGGAGAAATAAGGCATTCTCCTCTTGCAGGAAGCGGATTCTTCGTCTATAGACCTGAACCGAAGATGCATGACTGGTTCGCGAAATGACAGTTCTATCGGACATCTTTCGCAAATAAGTCGCTACATAACCTTAGAGAGGAATTTGTTACAGCAGATTAGCAGTACGGTGATACTGGTTAATCTCACTAATCATTTAAGGAGGTTATTCGTATGGCAATGGTCGAATATGAGGGCAAGCAGTTTGATG
>CAYWJL010000360.1:0-3001 GCA_964458145.1 uncultured Desulfovibrionales bacterium
GCCCCGGCAAAGTCGCGGACAAAGGTGGTCAGCAGTTTGCGGTAGAGCTTGATATTCTTGTTGGCCCGGGCAAGTCCCTGTTCCACGTCCAGGCCGGGGACATGGAGGTTCAATGTCTGCGGTTCCTGTTCCCGGGGTGCAGCGGGTTTTTCCGCCTGCTTTGTCTCCACGGTCCGTCCCGTCCAGGCGGCCAGGGTGGCAAAGAGTTTGTCCGGGTCGATGGGCTTGGTCAGATAATCGTTCATGCCCGCGTCCAGGCATCGCTCCTTATCCCCCTTGAGGGCATGGGCTGTCATGGCGATGACCGGGAGTCCCTCGAGCCGTTTATTTTTTCTGATATGCCCGGTGGCCTCGAACCCGTCCATCTCGGGCATCTGCACGTCCATGAGGACCACATCCGGAATTTCCCGCTCCAGGGCTTGCAAGGCTTCCTTGCCGTCGGATGCCACGGAGGTGGTCATCCCCGCACTGTGCAGCCATTCCAGAGCAACTTCCTGATTGATGAGGTTGTCCTCGACCAGAAGGACCCGGACGCCGGTCAGATCCGCTACGGGAATATCTTCTTTCTGCCCGCCATTGTCCCCGGAAACCGCGTAATCATGCCTGCCGAAAAGCTCCATGATGGTGTCGAAGAGCAGGGACTGGTTCACGGGTTTGTGCAGAAAGGCATCCAGATAGGTTCTGTCCGACTGCTGGATGAGATCCTCGCGGCCGTAGGCGGAAACCATGCACATGACCGGCATTTTTTCCAGTTTGAGTTTCTGCCGGATTGCCCGTGCCGTTTCCAGCCCGTTGAGTCCGGGCATCTTCCAGTCCAGGATGACCAGATCAAAGGGCTTTTCTGCGTTCTCCAGAACCTCGAGGGCCTCTCTGCCCGATGAAGCCGTGACCGCCTCCATATTGAACGAGGCAATGGATTCCCGCATGATGTCCAGGGCGGTTCTGTTGTCGTCCACGATGAGGACACGCAATCCCCGGAGATCCTTGGGGGGAGACAGGGCGATCTGCTGGTCGGCGGGCTGGCGGGTGAACACGGCGGTGAACGAGAAACAGCTCCCTGCGTCTCTTTCGCTGGTGACCCCGATATCCCCGTCCATAAGTCGGCTCAACTGGCGGCAGATGGTCAGGCCGAGTCCCGTGCCTCCGTACTTGCGGGTCGTGGACCCGTCGGCCTGGGTGAAGGAATCAAAGATGGTCTTCAACCGGTCGTCGGGAATGCCGATGCCCGTGTCCTGCACGGCAAAACGCAATCTGATCTCGTCTTCGGTCAGACCTTCCTGGTCTGCATCCGGGGCCACAGAAATGGTGATCTCTCCCTCATGGGTGAACTTGAGGGCGTTGCCCGTCAGGTTGATCAAAATCTGACCCAGGCGCACGGGATCGCCGAGCAACGCACAGGGGGTGTCTTTGTCGATGGCAACCAGGAGCTCCAGCTCTTTTTCATGGGCCGTGTACGCGAACATCTCGGAAATGTTGGACATGATCTCGTACAGGGAGAATTTCACGCTCTCCAGTTCCAGCCGACCGGCCTCGATCTTGGAAAAATCCAGGATGTCGTTGATGACGGCCAGGAGTGATTTGGAGGAGATTTTGATCTTTTTGAGGTATTCCAGCTGATTGGGCTGCATGTCCGTGCGCATGACCAGGTCGGTCAGCCCCATGACGGCATTGAGGGGGGTACGGATCTCGTGGCTCATGTTGGCCAGGAATTCGCTCTTGGCCTTGGAGGCCTCTTCGGCAGCCCGGCGTCTGGTCTCGGCAAGTTCCTTTTCCCGTCGGATGGTCACGTCCTGCAGGGTGCCCTCGATGATGGGGTTGCCGGATTCGTACTCCTGCACATGGGCGTTGATCTCGGCCCAGAAAACGTGCCCGTCCTTGCGCTTCATGCGCACCTGCATGCCCTGCACCTTGCCGGTTTCCTGCAGGGCCGCGATGACCGCCTGACGTTCTTCCGGGATTTCGTAGATGTCCTCGCCGATGTGGCGGATTCCGGCAGTCATGTCCTCGAAAGAGTCATATCCCAGAGTGGCGATCATGGCCCGGTTGGCGGTGAGCAGGGTTCCGTCCATGCCGGTCTGATACATGCCTTCGGAAGCGTTTTCAAAGATGTTGCGGTATTTTTTGAGCATGCCGTCGAGTTCTTCGTGACTGGCCTTGAGATGGGCGGCCATGTCGTTCATGCTCACGGCAAGACCGGCCACCTCCCGTCCGGCAGGGATGGCCAGGCGCATATCCAGATCGCCCGCAGCAATGTGTTCGGCCCCCTTTTGCATGATCTTGAGGGGTTCCCCGATGCGTCTTCCCAGCCACAACCCGGCCCCGTAGATGAGGGGCAGACTCAGACCGAAAATGCCCAGGGCCAGAAACAGCAGCCGGTTTTTATAGGCCTGCAGGGTGGCCACGGAGATGTCCATGCCCAGGACCGCCTTGCGCCGGCCATCGGACCCGTACAGCGGGGTATAGCCCGAGAGCCAGGTTCCCCATTGATCGGTGTAAAAGTTCGTTTCCACCTGCGTCTGGGAGAGATCGGGAAAATGGTGGAGCAGAAAGGAACTTGCGTCGGTGTATGCCTGATCCACAAGAACCCTGCGTTCGGGATCGGTTTCCGCGTCCACAATGAACCGGATGGAGCCGTCCTTGCCGGTCCGCATGGTGTAGACACAGGCAATGTCGCTGGATGCGGCCATGATGGCCTGCAATTCTTTCTGGAGGCGTGTGTAGGTGGGGGAGCTGTCCTGATCCGCATGGACGAGGGTGGCCATGAGATCCACGTCGATCCTCTGGGCGGCCAGGGAAACGATGTCTTCCAGGCGGGTCCTCACATCGGTGAAGACTTGCCTGGAGGCGGCCCTGTAGAGGGCAAAGGTGGTCAACGCGCTGATGGATGCGGAAAAGAGGAGAAAGATGATGGTCAGATACTGGCCGATGCTGAGGTTGTGCAGTCGGGAAAGGCGCGGTTTTCTGGACATAAGGCTCTCGCGGTAAGAGGTGTGGAGTCTTA
>CAYWJL010000361.1:0-2998 GCA_964458145.1 uncultured Desulfovibrionales bacterium
CCTGGCAAGCTCAAAGCTTTCCAGGGCACAGGGACCGGCAATGACAAAATGCCCGCTCGAAGAGAGATCGAAGAGTTTATTCATGCCTTGCAGGGGTTGTTATTTCTTGTATGCAATGGTTGCCTTGACAAATTCCCGAAACAGCGGGTGGGCATGCAAGGGGTTGGAATTGAACTCCGGATGGAACTGACACCCCACAAACCAGGGGTGATCCTTGAGTTCAACGATTTCAACCAGGGTCTCGTCAGGAGAAAATCCGCTCAGGGTCATCCCGCCGGTCTCGAAGTCATCGGCATAGGTCTTGTTGAATTCGAAACGGTGCCTGTGGCGTTCGCTCACTTCACGGGTGCCATAGGCAGCACATGCCAGGGTGTCTTTTTTGAGGACGCACGGGTAGGCACCAAGACGCATGGTCCCTCCCTTTTCCGATTCCTTGTCTCTCACCTGCAGACTCTGTTTGCGGATATCGAACCACTCCTTCATCAGATAAATAACCGGATACGGGGTGGATTCGTCGAATTCCTCGGAATTGGCCTTTTCGTATTTGAGAACATTGCGGGCGAACTCGATGACGGCACATTGCATGCCGAGACAGATTCCGAAAAACGGGATCTTGTTCTCCCTGGCATACTTGATGGCTTGTATCTTGCCTTCAACGCCCCTGTTGCCGAATCCTCCGGGAACAAGAATCCCTTTGACCCCGGCCAATTTCTTGGCGCAATTTTTGGCGGTGATTTCTTCGGAATTGACATAGACCAGATCAACGGCATGGTCATTGGCCACGCCCCCGTGCACCAGGGCCTCATGCAGACTCTTGTAGGCCTCCTTGAGATCCACGTACTTGCCCACAATGGCGATGGATGTCCGGCCGGAAGGATTGTGGATCTTGTGAACCAGATCCTCCCAAGTACGCAGGTTCGGATTCTTGGCCGAAAGGCGAAGGAGGATGGCGATCTTCTGATCCACCCCTTCATCATAGAGACTCATGGGCAGATCGTAGATGCTGTCGACATCGATGGCTGTGAACACCGCGTCCTTGTCCACGTTGCAGAACAGGGAGATCTTGGCCTTGATATCTTCGCTCAGATCGATTTCTGACCGGCACAAAATGATATCGGGCTGAATACCGATACTCCTTAATTCCTTGACGCTGTGCTGGGTGGGTTTGGTTTTTATCTCCCCCGCCGTCTTGATGTAAGGAACAAGAGTAAGATGGATATACAGGACATTGTCCTTGCCGAGATCGGTCCGCAGCTGCCGGATGGCCTCGAGAAAGGGCTGTCCTTCGATGTCGCCGATGGTTCCGCCGATTTCGACGATGGCCACGTCCAGATCATCGCTTGCAACACTCAGAACCGAAGACTTGATCTCATCGGTTATGTGGGGGATGACCTGCACGGTTCCCCCGAGATAATCGCCCCGACGCTCCTTGGAGATGACCGTATGGTAGATCCTGCCCGAGGTGAAATTGTTGGCCTGGCCAAGATGCTGATCGAGGAACCGTTCGTAATGACCGAGATCGAGATCGGTCTCCGCCCCGTCGTCGGTCACATAGACCTCGCCGTGCTGGAAGGGGTTCATGGTTCCGGGATCGACATTGATGTACGGATCGAGTTTCAGGATGGTCACGTTGAGGCCCCTGGCCTTGAGTAAGGTCCCCAAAGAGGCGGCCGCCAATCCCTTACCAAGAGAGGACAGAACCCCCCCAGTGACAAAGATAAATTTGGTTTTCATACTTCCCCGCAAGTTCTTGTTCCGGCAGAATCACTACATGTTTCGCAACTATTCAGGATCACATAACACTCTGCATCTCGAAATTTCTAAAACCCCTAAAATTTCTTAGATTTCATAAACCTAAAACATTTCAACAACAAACAAATGGGCCACCACCAATGTGCGGCCCATCAAAAAAGACGAATACAGCCTGTCGAGCATTGGAGTCATTAGACAATGATTTTTCACATTGTCAAGAAGCTTGAAAGCCCAAATATTCCTTGCTTCTTACGTTCATGAAAGCTATCTTCAAAGGCCATTTTGACTTTTTCAATAATCGTCTGCAACACCCCGCAAACGGGGTTTCTTCATTACAGGACACAATCCAGGAGGACCGATGGCCAAGGTCAAAACCTTAGTCATTACCGGATACGGTACCAATTGCGAAAAGGAAAGCGCTTTTGCCGCCAGGCAGGCGGGTTCCGATCAGACAGACATCGCCTATTTTTCCGACCTCGTAGCGGAAACCTATCTGCTGACCGATTACAATTTCATCATCTTTCCAGGCGGATTTCTCGACGGTGATGAACTCGGCGCAGCCCAGGCCGCAGCCCTTCGCTGGCGTTACATCCAAACAGTATCGGGAATATCCCTTGAGGAAGAGCTCAAAAAGTTTCTGGCTTCCCAAGGAATCATCCTCGGGATCTGCAACGGCTTCCAGCTCCTGGTCAAACTCGGGCTTCTGCCGGCTGCCGGAGGGCGCTATTTCGAACGGCAGGTGTCACTTAGCCACAATGATTCCGCCAGATTCGAGGACCGATGGGTCCACCTTGCGTGCAACCCCGATTCTCCGTGCGTGTTTACCAAGGGACTTGACGAGCTCTATCTCCCGATTCGCCACGGTGAAGGCAAACTCATCGCCAAAAGCGACCAGATTCTGACCGAACTCGAACAGGCCAACCTCATCGCCCTGCAATATATCGATCCGAAGACCAAGAAACCAACCCAGAGCTATCCGGAAAACCCCAATGGTTCCCCCCTTGGCATTGCCGGGCTGACCGACCCATCGGGACGAATTCTGGGACTCATGCCCCATCCCGAGGCCTACAATCATCCCACCAACCACCCTGCGTGGACCAGAGGGAAAACGACCATCCTCGGAACAGCCCTTATGGAAAAAGGCATCCAGTACCTGCGCAGACTGTAGGTTTGGACGTTTTTTCGAGGGCCTCAACTTAATCCTTGCCACCCACCATGGAATTCATTAATGAGTCCCCTCCGGGTA
>CAYWJL010000362.1:0-2995 GCA_964458145.1 uncultured Desulfovibrionales bacterium
GGAAAAGAAACGGTTTCCCTTTTACCTGAAAAAACAGCTCTTCCGGGGAAGTGTGCTGGCCTCGGGACAGAAATCCTGGAACACCTCCCTGGGCTTCATGGATCAGGTCATCCCCCGGGCCACGGACCCGGCGTATCTCGATCAGATGGTCCTCTTGAGCCGCAACGTTGTCCGCGATTTCCTGTCCAATCCTCAGGGATCAGTGGTCCTGGACCTCGACCCCGTGGGCACCAGAAACCTGCGATACGCCCATCTGGCCCGCAAGGGACGCAGAAAGGCCATCAGACAGGGACGATCCCTGCCCGTCTTCCCGGTCCCCCTCAAACTCCGGGACCTCGTGCCCGGCAAGCCCACCCGGGAAACCTGGCTGCGGGCTGCCAATGACAATTGAACGATACATTTTCGAGGTTATCCTGAAAAAAGCACCTCCGGTTCAGTAACCTTGTATGCTGCGTCGTATCGTTCTCGGATCATCGTCGAATGAGTCCCCCACCCTGGTCAGGGCGGGGTTAGGGGCGGGTCGTAGTATCGGTCCCTTCCTCTATCATTTCTTCACCTCCTGAAACCCTCCCCCAACCCCTCCCTGAACTAGGGAGGGGGGCTACAGTGTCCCAATATCGGACTCCTATGGTGAATCAGGGAGGTACCTCGAAGACCACGAAATCCAAACACGATTTGGAATAACCCCCTTCCTACCAAGAGCCCGATGAGAAACCCCGTTCCCCGCGCAGCAGCCATTCATGATCTTTCCGGATTCGGTCGGACCTCCCTTTCGGTGGTCATCCCCATCCTCTCCTCCATGGGCGTGCAGCCCTGCTCCCTGCCCACGGCCGTGCTCTCCACCCATACGGGTGGATTCAAAAACTACCGGTTTGTGGATCTGACCGAGCAGATGCAGACAATAGTCACCCACTGGAAGGAAATCGGCATCCACTTTGACGCCGTGTACAGCGGGTTTCTGGGATCGGCCAAACAGATCGATATCGTTCAGGAGTTCATCCGGGACTTTTCCAACGAGGATCAGCTCGTCCTCATCGACCCGGTCCTTGGGGACAACGGCAAGCCCTACTCCACCATGGATGCCTCCATGATCGCCAAAATGCGGGGCCTGGTGGAACACGCCGACGTGATCACCCCCAATTTCACGGAAGCCGCGTTTCTGCTGGACGAACCGTATGACACCACCATCAGTCTCGATGAGCTCAAGACCTGGACCAAGCGACTGGCCGACAAGGGCCCCCGCAAGGTGATCATCACCAGCGTGCCCGTTCCCGAGGGCAAAAACGTCTCCTCGGTCCTGGCCTACAACCGGCCCGATGACCGTCTCTGGAAGGTTGATTGCAGCTACATCCCGGCCCATTATCCCGGAACCGGGGACATCTTTGCCAGCGTCATCGTGGGTGCCCTGCTTCAGGGAGACAGCCTGCCCATTGCCCTGGACAGGGCCGTGCAGTTCGTGTCCCTGGCCATCCGCTCCACCTTTGGCTACGATTTTCCGGCCCGGGAAGGCGTGCTCCTGGAACGGGTCCTCCCCAGCCTCAACGGCCCGGTCACGGCCTCCAGCTATCAGATTCTGGAATAATGTTCACCTGGAAGCAGCGTACTTCCAGGTCACCAGTTGTCAGGCCCTTTTGGGAGGCAACACCATCGAAGGAGCGTTGAACAAGTCCCCCACCCTGGTAAGGGCGGGGCTAGGGGCGGGTCGTATAATCGGTGCCTTTCTCCAGCAGTTTGAAACCCTCCCCCAACCCCTCCCTGAACTACGGGAGGGGGGCTACATTGTTCCTGTATTCGATATGTTACCAGGAATATCCCGAGCGGTGTTCTCATTCGAAAACTCGTTGTTATCAAACAATCGCAAAGTTCTTGATGGCAAGTACTCTTTTTCCGGAAAAACATGAGATAACCTTACATGCCGCATCCCATTCTCAAAAAGCAGTGTTTCATCTTCGATCTGGACGGCACCGTGTACCTGGGAGACCATCCCATTCCCGGCACGGTGAAGTTCATTCAGGATCACTGGCAGAACAAAGACTTCTACTTCCTGACCAACAACACCTCCAAAAATCTGAACACCTACCTGGTCAAGCTGCACGCTCTGGGCATCCCTGCGACCATGGACCGGATCCTCTCCCCCCTGATTCCCCTTGTGGACCATTTGCGGGCAAAAGACCTCCTGGCCGTCTACCCCGTGGGTAACACCGAGTTCCGGGCCTACATCCGAGAGCATCTGCCCGAGTGCGTGTTCACGGATGATCCGGCCCGCTGTCAGGCGGTCCTGCTCGGCTATGATACCGAGTTGACCTACGAAAAACTCCGCACCTCCTGCCTGCTCCTGCAAAACAGCAACATCACCTTTCTGGCCACACACCCGGACAAGGTCTGTCCCTCCCCCGAAGGTCCTCTCCCGGATACGGGCAGCTTCCTCGCCCTGTACGAAGCAGCCACGGGCCGCACCCCCGACATCATCTTCGGCAAGCCCAACACCATCGTGCTTGAGAGGCGCCTCCACACCAACGAGGCCCGGGATATGGTCAAGACCGGCTACCGTCTGTACACGGACATGGTCCTGGCCCGAAATGCCGGCATGGACAGCATCCTGGTCCTGAGCGGTGAATCCACCCGGGAAGATGTGGACGCATGCCCGGACAAACCCACCTGGGTCCTGCCTGACCTGGACGCCATCTGAACCAGCACTGTTTTGAAATTCATTCCCCTCCTGAAAATCCTCGAAACCCGACCTCCCGCCTTGTCTCTTCAAGCATTCTCGTGCTAGGCATATTTTTATCCCAAACAAGACGTACACGTATGACGCAACCATGCGGCAAACAATCATAATGCCGCAAACCGGTCCTTCATTTCCCGTCACGGCACCAGGCCGGGGAGATATCCATGATCCGCCCTATCACCATCTTCGTACTTCTCCTTCTGTCGGCACTTCCCGCATTTGCCCGGCAGACCATGGTTTTTGCGACTTATCCTGATTCCGACACCC
>CAYWJL010000363.1:0-2986 GCA_964458145.1 uncultured Desulfovibrionales bacterium
TGGGCTAAACTGCTGACCGATGGAACATGCCAGATATTCAGTGGCGGTGCCGACCCCAGCACTTCCAGAAACTTGGCCAACCACTTGGGATGCGCGGGCCAGGCCGGGGCCGTGACCAGATTGCCGTCCACCACAGCGTCATCGATGGCGCAGTCGACCAGGGTGGAACCGGCGCAGGTCACATCGGGACCTACAGCGGGGTAGGCCGTGCTTTTGGTGCCCGAAAGAATCCCGGCAGCAGCCAGCAGCTGAGGACCGTGGCAGATGGCGGCAATGGGTTTTTTGGTCTCGCCGAAATGTTTGACCATGGCGATGACGTCCGGATTCAGGCGCAGGTATTCAGGTGCCCGCCCACCGGGAATGACCAGCGCGTCGTAGTCCTCGACCTCGATGGCGTCGAAATCCGCGTTCAGCGTGAAATTGTGCCCGGGCTTTTCCGAATAGGTCTGATCCCCCTCGAAATCATGAATGGCCGTGCGCACCGCGTCTCCGCTCTTCTTGTCCGGGCAGACCGCATGCACCTCATGGCCGACCATCAAAAGGGCCTGAAAAGGAACCATGACTTCGTAATCTTCCACAAAATCGCCAACCAACATGAGAATCTTGCTCATTGTCCAGCCTCCGCTTGCAGGGTGAAAGGTCCTTGGTTCGTCAGGGGTGACGCTCCCTGAAGTTTACGTGGCTATACACAGGTTGGTGGACAAAATCCAGGTGAACGCCCCGGGTATGGTAGGTTTTCTTCTCTCTCATACGGATCGGGGAGCCCCTTTCAGATTTTCGATGCACGTGAGCCACTCATTGAATACGGGGCATTGTTTGCGGATACGGGCCAATCCTATGGCCTTGGCGATTGCAATACCGGTTGATGTCTTTTTGAATCGTTCGCAAAGTTGTTCGATCCTTGCTGAAGGTGCTGTTTCCGGGAGGGCATCGATATTTTCCGGCTCGCCGCAGTTTGCAATGATGTGTTCGATTCGGGATTGAGGGACCCGGAGATGCTCGGCAAGTAACTGTGCATCACTGAAAAGCAACGCCTCGAATTCGTGCATGGCCACATAGGGAATGAAACGACGCGCAGCATCATGGTTCCCATACAACCTCGTCACCTCCTGTCTGGTGGCGCGGTTGATGGCTTGGGCCTTGGCCTTCGGGGTTGTTTGCCGCTTTGCTGTATCAAGACCGGGCCAGTCCTTTTTGATGCCGTAAAAATCGACAAAAAGGGTCAGATAGGTTGCATGCCGCTGTTTGAGGTGAAGCTCGATATCATTTTTGACGCGTGCGAATCTGACGTCTCCGCCTTTTTGGCCTGGTTTGGAGAGGATGATCGGCGTCATGAAGATGTGTTGTAGGGCCAAAAACGGGACGAGTATATCTGTTATGAAAATTTTTTCGGTTGCTCCCTCCACCAGCGCGACGATTTCGGCATAGTCATTCATAGGTCGGTCCCCCGGCAATCACATTCTTGCTCCAAAGTTCTCCGACAGAATATGATTCGAGCCAGATTTGAAAATCCTTTTCCTGGAGTCGTTGGAAGGTCGAGGAGTTGTCTTTTCTGGGGACGACAACGTTATCCTGGATACTGAAATGATCGATAAGGGCGGGGGATTGTGTAGCCACGATCAACTGGGTCCGTTTCGATGCACTCTGCATCAGTTCAGCCAGGATGGGGATGGCTGAAGGATGCAGACCCAACTCGGGTTCATCGATGATGATCGTTGCAGGCAGTTCCGGTTGCAACAGGGCCGTTGCCAGACAAATGAAACGGATGGAACCGTCGGACAGCTGAGTCGGGCGCATGGGGTAGTCATGCAGGCCTTTTTGTTTCCAATCAAGCCGCAGCGTCTCATGGTGTGTGGGCTCGAGGATGAAGTCGTTGAAGAAGGGAATGACCAGCTGCACGGCATGGATGATCTCGGTATAGACGAGGGGATGCGTCTGCTTCAGACCAAGCAGGAAGGGAGCGATGTTGGAAGCATCGGTGTACAAGGTCTCCTTGTGACCCTGATCCTGGTATCGGCGCATTCCGGCATCATGACCGGTATCGTGGAAATGATAGATCTGCCATGAGCAAATGGCCTGGTGGGTGTACCAGGATGCGCCATGTTCGCTATTAAGTCCCTGCCGATCCTTGTCTTTCAGGATTTCGGGATTGAAGTTGCCGCTTCCGAGATTTTTCGTTGTTTTGGTCGGAAAATGATGGCGTTGTTCATTATTGATGAGGAAAAAACCATCTTCAGTAGGGGCCAACTCGAACTCGTACCCATTCTGACCAAAGGCCATTCTGACGCCAATGGCCTTTGTCCGCTTCGGCCCCCCGAAGAGATAGGCATCTGCATTGCCGGCAACATATTCCTTGAGACCATCCGGTTTCATCATGGCTGCAATCATACGGAAAAAAGCAATGAAGTTGCTCTTTCCGGAGCCGTTCCCGCCAATGAAGATGTTTAGAGGGCCAAGAGAAAAGTCGATCAGTTCACGGATTGATTTGAATCCTTTGACGGTCAGTCGATCGAGAGATGTTGCCATCGTATACTCCATTCATATTCAGAAAGGACTGTATGTATTGGAACGTCACAAGAAACCGTTTATTCAGCGGTCGTCAAGATTGTTGTCGTATCCGATGAGATATCGAATGAGGGGGGAGGGTGAACGTTCTGTGTCCACGGCGATTCTTGACGCGGTCACAATCTTTGGTTTGGACGTAATCAGGAGGCGCTATCCGATATAGGGATTGAAGTACCCGAATTTGATCCAGGGGCAGTTTTTTCTGATCCGTTTCATGAAATTCTTGAGCCCCATGACCGGACTGTTTACCGACTCCGGCAGGCGGGAGAGATAGATTTCGGGATCCAGACTCAGGTTGCGCATCTGGATGAAATCGGCCTTGGTCTCCTCGAGGAATCCTATCAGGGCATCGAGCTCGGCTTCGGTATCGTTGATGCCCGGGAAGAACAGATAGTTCAGGGAGACATGAAGCTTGTTCTCC
>CAYWJL010000364.1:0-2984 GCA_964458145.1 uncultured Desulfovibrionales bacterium
AAAATTGAAATGGAGCCTTCTGGGAAGACAGGTATCACGCCGCCGCTGTGGGCACGGATAGTCATCTTGTGCTATGTCTCATCATTGATTGCAACATGGTCCGGGCCGGTGTTGTTGATCATCCCGCCCAGTGGGGACACGGGGGGTATCATGAGATACTTAACCCCGGCAGACGCTACCGCATCATTGCCCGGAATCGACTTGCGTCACTGCTTGGTCTGAAACAAAATGAGGACCTCTCCAGCACGTACGCCGGATGGATCAAAACAGCTTTGAGTGAGCGTTGTTCCAGGCAACCCTGCTGGAGCAACAGCATCGCCGTGGGTAATCATGAATTTGTCGGACAGCTCCGAGAACGCCTCACCGGCAGGCTTGCAAAACGAAATATCTACAAGGCGTTGCCAACCGAACATTCCACGGTCAATCAGACCATCAAACAAAGCAAGGTCCCTCAAAAGCATGCCACGCCTTTGCCAGGCCATGACGTACAGGAGTTTCCACAGCTGACAAGTTCATGCATGCTTAAAGAACAACACTCTCCTTACAGCGCCTGTTTAGAGGGCAAAATGGCCGTTCTAAGCGGTGAAAACGGGTTGTTCTGGGATCTTTATAGCAATATTTCAAATAGCTAGCGAGGTCCGACCCCGATAAATCTCCGATACCCCTGTTCCAGCCGATGCGCGAACCAGGGCGCATAAAAGGCAGGCAGATCCGTGGACCTGCCGGCCGAAAGAATGATCGGGGCCGTGGCTGTGACTTGCTCACCGTGTATGTTGGTAAGATGGGTCTTTTCCCATCCGGAAAATTTTTTGCTCATGATGCTTCTCCCTCAATAGGCAAAAGCGTTGATAAAATGTCTACTGGTCACGAAACGATTGTCTGTCCTTCCAGCGAGGCGGTTTCGAAGGATGTCAGGTTGTGTGCCGGAACACCCCGGAAATCCCTATTCGGATTCCTTCAGCTTCAATCACCCGGCCGTGAAGATGGCGGTCCCACATGCCGAAATGGTTGAGCAAGAATTCAGGGGTGTCCGAATCATGGTTTCCCAGAATAAACCAGGTTCGCTTCATAAGGGCGGGACCAGGGAACTTCTGGAAATCTCTGTCCCGGCATACACGAGTTCCAAAAATCGGGACGGATGATTTGCAACTTGTCTTTCGCTTTGATAAAAGATAAAAAATGATTCTTAAAGTGCTTTTTTCGTTTTAAAGGATCTTATTTTATCTCTTAAAAATATGCCCTCATTTACATTGATAACTCCTGAGGAAATTGCCGTGGACCTGGCCCGGAAGGTCAGAGAACTTCGTTTGGCCAAAAAATGGAAACAAAAGACACTGGCTCAGCGATCGGGCGTGAGCGAGGGGTCCCTGAAACGTTTTGAGCAGACCGGCAAAATTTCCATGATCAGTTTTTTGAAACTGGTCTTTGCCCTTGGCAGACTCGATGAAATAAGCGAGATTCTCACCCCCCCACAAGCAAATTCCATCAAGGAACTTCAAATCCTGGATCGTAAACCACCGAAACGGGGGTCTGTTTGAATACATTGAATGTTTTGCTGCACCGTGACGCAAACGATATCCAAATGGTCGGGCAGCTCGCACAAACAGACTCCTCGCTGTTTTTCGAATACGACCCTGATTTCCTCCGCACCCCCCTCTGGCTTTCTCCTTTCAAACTTCCGCCGGAATCCGGCCTGTACGAGCACAAAGATCACAGATTCGGGCCTTTGTTCGGTCTTTTCGACGATTCACTGCCGGATGGGTGGGGGTTGCTGCTTATGGATCGTTTTTTCAGAAAACAAGGCATCGACCCTGCTCGCATTTCCGTCCTCGATCGCCTCGCCTTTCTGGGTAACGACACCATGGGGGCGTTGACCTATGAGCCCGCTGTCCCCAAAAACCACGAGGACATCCCCTTCGATCTTCCACGCCTGGCCGACGAGTCACGGCAGGTCCTTACCGGAAGAACCGACACCGTCCTTCCTCAGCTCATGCGAGCGGGAGGAAGTCCCGGGGGAGCTCGCCCGAAAATCCTGGTAGGGCTCGGCGGGGATACGCTGGTTTCAGGTGAAACCGATCTTCCCCCGGGATTTCACCATTGGATCGTCAAATTTGCGGCTTTGAACGATTTCAAGGACAGCGGCCCCCTCGAGTATGCCTACTCGTTGATGGCCAGGGAAGCAGGCATCATCATGCCCGAGACACGATTGTTCAAGACTTCGGACGGTCGATTTTTTTTCGGAGTCAAACGGTTCGACAGAAAGGGGAATCATCGTTTCCATGTTCACACATTCGGCAATCTCATCCATGCCGATTTCCGGGTTCCCAGCAACGACTACGAGGACCTTTTCAAGATCATCAATGTAATGACCCGCAACAGGCTGGACTTGCTTTCCGGATTTCGGATCATGCTTTTCAACATTCTGGCGCACAACCGTGATGACCATGTGAAGAACTTCGCCTTTATCATGGATGATGACGGAGAATGGAGTCTCGCTCCTGCCTACGATCTGACGTACGCTTCCGGGCCGGGAGGAGAACATTCCATGACAGTGCTCGGAGAAGGAAGATTGCCGGGCAGGGATGAGGTCATGCGTCTTGGAGCTCGGGCAGGGCTGACACAGAAAGACATGAGGGAGTCATTGGACAGGGTGCGAGCATCCGTAAGTCGTTGGAATGTGCATGCCGATGAAGCATGCGTCTCGACCAAAACCAGATTGTTCATCGCCTCGGCCATGAAGCGGAATATGGACAGGATGAAACGATGACCGCATGATCTGAAACAAGATGACCGTGGACAACCCATTTTGCACTGCCGGCAAAAACGATCATCGTCTCTCCCCTGCTGATAGCTATTGACCATGCCTTTTTCCAGTCCCTGCTCCACTCCCATCTCCAGGCCCTTATTCATCCATTTCTTTTGTAGTACCTTTCTGCACTGGTGACATATCTCATGTTCTCTGACCTCTCTATTTGTTCAATCGT
>CAYWJL010000365.1:0-2975 GCA_964458145.1 uncultured Desulfovibrionales bacterium
GACTTCGTCAAACCAGGGGAAGACCAGCTCCGTGCCATGCTCACCCCGCTCCAGTACAAGGTCACTCAGGAGGAGGGAACCGAGCCTCCCTTTGACAACGCCTATTGGGACAACAAAAAGGCCGGCATCTACGTGGACATCGTGTCGGGCGAACCTCTGGTCAGCTCCAGAGACAAATACGTATCCGGCACGGGCTGGCCCAGCTTCACCCGCCCTCTGGAGCCCGGCAACATAGTTACCCGGGAAGACCGCAAGCTGTTCTCCGTGCGCACCGAGGTCCGAAGCCGCAAGGGTGACAGCCATCTGGGCCATGTGTTTGAAGACGGCCCCCCGCCCACGGGCCTGCGCTACTGCATGAACTCGGCAGCCCTGCGGTTCATTCCCCTGGCAGACCTGGAAAAAGAGGGATACGGGGAATATCTGAAACACTTCAGGTAAAAAAAGGTCTGCCCCATCTGCGCCTTCTGAAAATTGCCCACGTCCTGGCTGGACACGAACTCACCGACCGGGCTGAACTGAACCGATATGTTGTGTTTGCAAGTGTCACAGGGCACGTTCATCAGCATCGGCATCGTGCACACTTCATTGCCATGCCCACAGCGCGCTGTCGTGCGGCCTTTCCATGCCATAATCCAACCCACCTTGCCTTTTTGCCTCCAAAACGTCATACTGCGAACAAATTTTTCCGCACCCTTTCCCCCAAGGAGGCCGAATGCTGCGTACCATTTCCATCAAAGCCAGAATTCTCTTTCTGATCTTCCTTCTCGTCATCTCCACGCTTCTGGCCAGTGGGGCCTTTGTTATCGGACTGAACGGGCTGGCCGACATGGGAAAAACGGAAACCATGTCGGCCATGCGTGAAGGCTATGAGCGGACACTCAAATTCGGGGTTCAGTCCATGGCTACCAAGGTCGGGGATGCCATCGCCCTTGGCAGAGATGGCTCAGAGGCTGTCGAAACCATTATCCGCAGGGAATTGGACAAGGTCCGGTTCGGCACCAATGGGTATTATTTCGCCTATACCCTGCAGGGGGTGAACATCGCCCTTCCGACCAAGCCCGAACTCCAGGGCAAGAATATCATGGATGCCAAGGATGCCAAAGGCAATTATTTCATACGGGATCTCGCCAAGACGGCGGAACAGGGAGGAGGTTTCGTGACCTATTGGTTTCCCAAACCCGGGGAAAAGAAGGATTCCCCCAAGCTGGCCTATGTGCAGATGATACCGGGCACGAAATTGTGGATAGGCACCGGGGTCTACATCGACGCCATCGATGCCAAGGGAACGGCCATTGAAACTCATTTCAGGGAGTTCACCAAGAGCCTCATAGGATGGATAGCCCTGGGCATTGTCCTGATGCTTGCCCTGATCGTCATCCCCCTGGCATGGCTCATCGCTCAAAGCATCACCAGGCCCCTCATGGAATGTGTCCATTTTTCCGAAACTGTAGCACGGGGAGACCTGCGTCAGACGCTCAACGACACCCACAGGGACGAACTGGCCAAACTTTCCCAGGCCATGGATCACATGCTGGAGCAGCTCCGCAACGTGGTTTTCAATGTGCAGTCAGGCAGCGATAATGTGGCCACGGGCAGCACTCAGCTCTCTTCGGCCTCGGACAGCCTGTCCCAGGGGGCCTCGGAACAGGCAGCCACGGTGGAAGAAGTGGCCTCGAGCATGGAGCAGATGACCGCCAACATCAGCCAGAACGCCACCAATGCCCGGGAGACTGAAAAAATCGCCTTGCAGGCAGCCGGGGACGCGGAACAAGGCGGCCGTGAAGTGAAAGGAACGGTCGAATCAATGAAGCAGATCGCCGAAAAAATCACCATTGTCGAAGACATTGCCCGGGAGACCAACCTTCTTGCCCTGAATGCGGCCATCGAGGCGGCCAGAGCCGGAGAGCACGGCAAGGGATTCGCGGTTGTCGCTGCCGAAGTCCGCAAACTGGCCGAAAACAGCGCCAAGGCGGCCGGAGAAATCAGCGAGCTTTCCGGCTCCAGCGTACGAGTTGCCGAACAGGCGGGCCAAATGCTCGACAAGATGGTCCCGGATATCAAGAGAACCGCTGAATTGGTCCAGGAAATCGCTGCGGCAAGCAACGAACAGAATGCCGGAGCCGAGGAAATCAACAAGGCACTGCAGGAACTCGATCAGGCCGTGCAGCACAATGCCTCCGCATCCGAGCAGGTTGCCGCGACTTCGGAAACCCTTTCGGCGCAGGCGGTGGATCTGCAAAAAACCGTTGGTTTCTTCAAGGTATCGGCACTGGATACCGACAATCAGGCACGAGATGCGGACACAACCTCGAGCTACAAAATTCCGGCCCTGGAAAGCTGAGACCGACCCTGATTGTTTCGCCATGTATAAAGGGGGATTCCGAGTGGAATCCCCCTTTATACATGAGGTTGATTGGATAGCCCCCCTCACTGGCCCTGCAGACCATTACATTCCCCGGGGCAATGTCAGCACATACTCCCGAATCTCATCCCTCACCCGCCTGAAATGCTCCAGCGCCTCTTCTTCGGACTCCACGTCCCTTGCCAGCGACGGGGGATCGTCGAACCCGTGATGCACCCGTTTGACCGGCCCCGGAAAAAACGGACATGTCTCATTGGCGTGCCCGCACAGGGTGATCACGTAATCGAAGTCCTGGTGGGGAAGTTCGTCGATGGTCTTGGACCGGTACCCGGACATATCCACCCCGGCCTCGGCCATGACAGCGACGGCACGGGGATTCAACCCGTGTTTGACGATCCCTGCGGAAGAAGCCTCGATCTCCTCGGATTTCAAAGCCCTGGCCCAGCCTTCGGCCATCTGGCTGCGGCAGGAATTGCCCGTGCACAAAAAAAGAATCTTTGTCTTCTACAAATCAACGCGTTGCACAGGGGTGTCCTTGAAACCATCAAAAATCCGGCTTGTAAGTTCCCCCCCAAATCCCTATCGATTCTGCGCACCCATCATGATACAATAT
>CAYWJL010000366.1:0-288 GCA_964458145.1 uncultured Desulfovibrionales bacterium
GTGGTTGGGGTTGGTTGCGGGGGGGGGGGGTGGTGGGTGTGGGGAGGGGGGAGTTGGGGGGAGAGGGGCGGTCGCGGGGGGCCGCCTTTTTTTTTTTTTGAGGGATCGGGGGGTGGTTATATCTGTAGAGCTGTCTTCAATGCGGGAACATCCACATTGGTGTTGATGATCTGGGTTGCCTGATTGATTTTTACGATATCGCGAAGTTTGTGGCTTTTGAGGATGTTTTCCATCTTTTTGGCCACAGTATAGGTATCGTCGCGCACGATGATGATGGGGACTCCCAGG
>CAYWJL010000366.1:298-2974 GCA_964458145.1 uncultured Desulfovibrionales bacterium
ATGGGTCCGCGCCCCGGGGTTGGTTCGCTATTTCAGCCCGAGTTCCTTTTTGAGGTAGTTGAAATCGATGTTGTCGGCCACCAGCTCCGCGCCCTGCTTGATCTTGATGGCGTCCCTGAGCTTGTGGCGGGACAGGATGTCGTCCATCTTCTTGGCCACGGTGAAGGTGTCCTCGCGGACCATGATGATCGGCGTCTCCAGGACCTCGGAGCGGGTCAGGATGATGTCGTTGGGGTAGAGGTTGCCGGTCAGGACGAGGCAGGGGGCACCGCCTTCCAGGGCCACGAGCTGGACGTCGGAGCGGTCGCCGCCCACGATGATGGCGGCATGGGGGTGTTTTTTGAAGTGGGTCATGAAGTTTTCCACCTGCATGGTCCCGATGAGGAAGTTTTCAACGATTTTGTCCGCTTTGGAGCTGACCGAGACGATCTTGCCGCCCAGCCGGTCGGAGAGATCCTGGATGGTGATGGATTGCATGATGGGGTCGGGCGGGATGATGCCCAGGACCTTGACGCCGTTGTTTTCAAGAAAGGGGGTGATGACGTTTTCCACTTCGTCACGCATCTCTGCCGGGACATCGTTGAAGAGCACGCCCAGCAGGGAGTCGCCCAGCTCTTCCTTGGCGCTCATCAGGTAATCATAATTGATATCCTTGCCGTATCGGTCCACCAGGATGGTTGAAAGGCCCAGTTCCTTGACAATGGTCGGGCCGTCCACCCCACAGTATTTCCCCGAATGCAGGAAGCTGCCCGATCCCCCCACAATCATCATGTCCTTACCTGCTGCCAGCTGATCATAGGCTGCCTTGATCTTGGGAAGCGGGGATTCACAGCCCCCGGAGAGGGCGTTGATCTTGAAATCATGGGTGACGACCACCGGGGTGACCAGGGCCGGGTCTTCCTCGAGTCCCAGAACACTCTGGAGGAAAAAGGCATCTTCATCCCCGAGTTTTTCTTCTGCTTTGGCCGGCATCGCCCCCACGGGCTTCATGTACCCGACCTCAAGGCCGTCTTTCTGGAATTTCATGCCCAGGGCCAGGGCGATCATGTTTTTGCCGGCGTAACCGCTTGTGGAACCTATGTACAAACCTTTCATGGTTTTCTCCTTGTTGGTGCAATGGGGTGTCTGGGGAAAGGGCAGGCACGGGAGCCCGGGAAATGGGCAGGCACGGGGGCCTGCCCCTACCGTTGTGATGTCAGGGAACAGCGGATCAGAGATTGAGGGAGAGCCGCACATCCGCCACCACGGCCCGGTCGGCGTTGACCAGGACGGGGTTGAACTCGGCCTCGTAGATTTCCGGGAAATCCAGGGCGAGGCGGGACATGGTCAGCAGAATGTTTTCGATGGCCTTGAAATTCACGGAGCGTTCCCCGCGGACACCCTTTAAGAGCATGTACGAGCGGATTTCCCGTATGATGGTATGGGCGTCTTCTGTGCTCAGGGGGGCCAGACGGAAAGAGATGTCCTTCAAGACTTCCACATAGATACCGCCGAGACCGAACATGAGCAGCGGACCGAATTGTTCGTCGCGCTTGAAGCCGATGATGATTTCTTTGGCGCCCTTGGGGGCCATTTCCTGAACCAGACAGCCTGTGATCATGGCTTCGGGGCGCATCTTCTGGGCGCGCACAGTGACATCCAGAAAGGCTTCCCGGACCTGTTCCGCGTTTTTAAGCCCCACTTTGACGCCGCCCACATCGCTCTTGTGGGAGATCTGGGGCGAGGCGATTTTCAGGACAACGGGATAGCCGATGGCGTCGGCAGCAGCCACGGCATCGTCGCTGGTTCTGGCAAGATTGGTCTTGGGTACGGGCAGGTTGTAGGCGGTAAGAATTTCCTGGGCCTGGAATTCCACGATTTCAGACGCCCCGCTCTGCCTGGCCGTGTCGATGACCTTGGCCGCCTTGTCCACGTCGCGTTCGATGTCGGCCATGACCGGTTCCTGGCGGTTCTGCCACAAAAAGTACCGGTACATGGTTTCCATGCTCGCGATGGCGGGTTCGGGAAAGGTGTAACAGGGAAGTCCGGCATCCTGGAGCATTTTCTGGCCGTCTGATGTCCGGTGTTTGCCCATGTAGCAGGGGAAGATGGGCTTGTCCGTGGTTTTGGCCACCCGGATGATGGCCTCGGTGATGGCCTCGAGATCGGCGGCTGCCGTGGATGTGGGGGTGAGCATGACCAGGACCGAATGGATATTCTCGTCCTGGAGCACAACCTCAAGGGCACTGCCGAAGCATCTGGAATCCGCATCCCCGGCGATGTCGATGGGGTTGTAGGGCGAGGCGTACGGAGGAAGCACTTCCTTGAGCTTGTTCACCGTGGCCAGTGAGGTGGAGGCCATGTTCAGGGCGGATTTTTCGCAGGCGTCCGCCGCCATGATCCCGGGGCCGCCGGCATTGGTCACAATGGCCATGTTGGGTCCCTTGGGCAGGGGCTGCTGGGAAAAGGCCAGGGCCAGGTTGAACAGGGATTCTATGGATCCGGCCCGAATGACTCCTGCCTGATTGAAGGCCGCGGTGTACACATTGTCCGAACCGGCAATGGACCCGGTGTGGGACGAGGCCGCCTTGGCACCGGCAGAGGTGGTTCCCGATTTGACCATGATCACGGGCTTGTTCTGGCTGGGAGCGGTTGCCGTTTGAGATTTTCAGGGCTTCTTCCACGGCCATGGCGCAG
>CAYWJL010000367.1:0-2972 GCA_964458145.1 uncultured Desulfovibrionales bacterium
CCGAAATCGACCGCCGCGTTGAAAATCCTATATCCTGTATCTTATATCCTTAAATACGATACCCCGCCACGTCCTGTGGCGGATAAAGGAATACACATGGATCTTTCCGTTGATTTTGCCGGTCTGAAACTCAAGAATCCCGTGATCACGGCATCCGGGACCTTTGGCTATGGCGTTGAACTGGGGCAGTTCGGTGATCTGTCCAAGCTGGGGGGGATGGTGGTCAAGGGGCTTTCCCTGGCCCCTCGGGTGGGCAATCCTTCGCCGCGGGTGGCTGAGACGCCGTGCGGGATGCTCAATGCCGTGGGACTGCAGAATATCGGGGTTGAATCGTTTCTCCGCGATAAGCTGCCTCTGCTGCCATGGCGGGAGACACCGGTCATCGCCAATCTTTACGCCCACAGCAGCGAGGATTTTGGGGAGCTGGCGGGTATTCTGGCGGCTGAGGAGGGGATTGCCGCCCTGGAGGTGAACATCTCCTGCCCCAATGTGCGGGAGGGCGGGGCCGCGTTCGGTCAGGACCCGGTCCAGGCGGCGAGGGTGACCGAGGCGGTGTGCGAGCGGGCCGGGGACAAGCCGGTCATCGTCAAGCTGAGCCCCAATGTGACCGACATTACGGTCATTGCCAGGGCTGTGGAACGTGCAGGCGCGCACGGTCTTTCACTCATCAACACCATCACGGGTATGGCCGTGGACATTCGGTCCAGAAAACCTCTTCTCGGCAATGTGACAGGGGGATTGTCCGGGCCTGCCATTCATCCCGTGGCTTTGCGCATGGTTCATGAAACCTGCCGGGCGGTCGGCATTCCCGTTATCGGCCTTGGGGGAATCGTGAGCGCCGAGGATGCCATGGAATTCATTCTGGTGGGTGCTCATGCCGTACAGGTGGGTACGGGGTCGTTCACCAATGCGAATTTTGCCTTTTCCCTGGTGGAGAAGATGGAGAAGCTGGCCAAAAAGCTGAAGATCGAGCAGTGGTGGGATTTTCGGGGCAGGCTGGATACGGATGGGGGGTGATAAAGGCTGGATCGCGCGGAGGCGCAGGGGCGCGGCGAAAGGCGAGGGGGGATGGTACGATAGGGGCTATTTTTTACGCGAGTGTTGTCGAGTCCTGAAAAAAGATGGCCTTTTTGAGGCCGAGTTTTCGCCGATGAGCGTCATCCCGGCGTTGGCCGGGATCTTGGACGACAGGGAGAATGTCCTGACGCCAAAATCTTAAATATATCCCTCAAGATCCCGGATCAAGTCCGGGATGACGATTTTTTTGTTGCTGTCGTCTCCTGTCTCCCGTCTCCCTGTTTCCTACAATGTTTGTTTTCCCTCGCCTCCCAGGGCTCGGTCAAACGGGCAGGCACAGGGGCCAGCCCCTACAGTCGACAACCTCCGACTTCTGACTTCTGACCTCAATCCTAAAACCTAAAACATAAAACCGTCTTTCTTCCTTCTTCCTTCTCCGTTTCTCCCTTTTTTTCCTATCGTCTCTGGGCAGATATGGAATCTGCCCCTACCCATTTCGTGTCTTTCTGTCATTCGGGATATCCGCAGCCGTTCCCTTAACCCTTAACCCTTAAACCTTAACCCTTCCCCCCTTTCTTCCTGATCGTCGCTCCGTAAAAGAACTCCCCGAATCCATCTTTCATTCCTGTCTCGTATTCCCTGATCAATTGCGCATTCCCGTGTTCGCTTCAGAGGCGTGCGAGCTGATCCTGATTTTCGGCCGGGTTCAGGGTGCAGGTGAGGTAGGCGAGGAGTCCGCCTTCTGGCAGGGTGTTCCATGCGTTGTCCAGGATGGCCTGCTGGGTTGTGACCAGGGATGTCACGTCCTGTGGGGTTCGTTTCCATTTGCTGTCCGGGCGTCTGGATAGAACGCCGAGGCCGGAGCAGGGCACATCCAGGAGGATGGTCTGCGGAGGGGAGTGAAACGGTGGTGAATCCTTTGCCGAGGCCCGGAAAAGGGGGATGGGCCTGCCGAGCCGTTCGCATTCGCGCGCAAAGCCGTTCAGTCTGTTCTTGTTGATGTCACTGGCCCACACAGGGGCAATCCCCTGCTCGAACAGGGCCATGCTCTTGCCCCCACGGCCGCAGCAGGCGTCCCAGGCCGGTGTCGGCCACGATTCCGGCTGAAGGGCATTCAGGGCGATCTGGGCGGCATAACTCTGGCGGGTGACCCGGGCCTGGCGCAGCAATGCCTTCAGGTTGTCCGGTGATCGTTTCAGGGCAAGGGCCTTATCCTGTCTGCCGACCACGGTTCCGTTCAGCTCGCGTGCAAGTTCGTTCGCGTCCGTGTCCGGCGCGCATCGCAACCCAAGAGCCGGACGGGAGATGGATGCCTGCAGCAACCCCTCTGTCTTTTCTTGATCATAGCTTGTGAGCCACTGTTTCACGATCCACACCGGGCACGAATAGTACCGGGCCAGAAACGTGAGTGTATCCGGTTGATCCTGTCTGAAATAGTCCGGTTCCTGCGCTGTCTTCCCCAGCTTGCCTATCTTTCTGAGCACGGCATTGCCCACCCCGGCCAGCCTCTTTCCCAGATTCTTTTTGATCCATTCCACGGCCCAATCAACCGTGGCATAGGCTGGGATTTTGTCCATGAATGCCAGTTCGTACCCGGCAAGGCCCATGACGAAAAGCAGATGGGGGGGGAGTTTTTTCGGAGATTTCAGAAAAGAGGTGACCAGAAAATCCGTTCGCGTCTTGTTGCGCAAATACCCGTAGGCCAGTTCCGTTGCCAGCCCCCTGTCCCTGGTTGAGAGGTCGGAAGCCACAATGGCCTGATCCAGGGCGAATTGGAGATCCTGATTCTTGTTCAGACAGCGATCAAGAGTCTGCAGGGCAACACGTCGGGCCGGAGGCAGGGGGGAGAGGGGGAGGGATTTTGAGGGCATGGGAGGGGGAGGGATAGAGGATAAATGATAAAGGATATAGGATGACCGGAGACGGGAGGCCGGAGGTCGGACTCGACAGAGGTC
>CAYWJL010000368.1:0-2251 GCA_964458145.1 uncultured Desulfovibrionales bacterium
CAATCCCCTGCCCGGAGTGACCAAGGGCGACCAGATCGAAGTGCGGGAGGTAGGCCCGGTCAAACACACCACCAAACCGCCTGCCCATTTCACGGACGCTTCCCTGCTAGGAGCCATGGAAACCGCAGGCAAGCTGGTGGACAACGAGGAACTGCAGGAGGCCCTCAAGGAACGAGGCCTGGGCACACCGGCCACTAGGGCCCAGATCATCGAGACCCTCATCAGCAGAAACTATGTGGCCAAACAGGGCAAGAAACTCATCGCGGGGTGCCAGGTGGTCGAAACGGTGGAGTCATCATTTCCCGGCCTGGTCTCGCCGGAACTGACCGGATCGTGGGAACAGAAGCTCAAAACTATGGAACAGGGAAACATCTCCTATCCGGAGTTCATGGGCAGCATCAAAACCATGGTCCGCGACGGTGTCCAAAACCTGCGCGGTAAACAATTCGCCACCACCCCGGCTACCCTCCCCCCGGGCAAGACATCCCTCGGCACATGCCCCAAATGCGGCGGCGACGTGGTGGAAAATCCCAAGGCCTTCGGCTGTATCAACTGGCGCGAAGCCAATGGCAATTGCAAGTTCACCATCTGGAAAACCATGTTCGGGGGAAAAATCACCAAAACCCAGGTCAAACAATTGCTGACCAAGGGCGTGACAACCAAAGAACTCGACCTGGCGACCAGGGATGGAAAACCGTATCGGGCCAAATTGGAAATTTTCCAGGGAACAGTCAGGGTGCAGCCCTGCCTCGTACGCCCCTCTGATTGACACCTCCATTGTTCAGCCACCTTCTCCGGATGCCATCCTGTCATTGATCGTATGACAAGATGGTTTTATTTTTTTCAGCCAATCCTTGGGTTCCCTTGATAACTTGCAAAAATCTCCTTGTTAAAACAAATAATTAAGAATATAAATATGTAAAACATAAAGGCAATATTTCTTTCCCCAAACCCAAGGTTGCCATGAGAACACGCCCCCTTCAATCCCGAAGTCTTGTTTGCTTTTTTGCCTGCTGCGTCCTCGTGGCATCCCTCCTTCCCCTTTCTCTCCTCGCTCAACCTGACCCGCTGCCCACACATTTCGATCTGAGGGACGTGGACGGCATGGCCTATATCGGACCGGTCAAGAACCAAAGTCCATTGGGTACATGCTATGCCTTTGCAGCCGCGGCCGCGGCTGAGGGCACATACAACTTGGCGACGAATAATACGAATAATAACGGCGATCCCATCTCCCTTTCCGAATCATTTATCATGTGGAGTCTAGGCCAAAAATACGCTGGTTTCCCTACAGACAAATATGGCCAGGGTGGGAACTATGATTACGACGAACTCAAGGCCATGGTCGACTACGGCGATTGCACCGAGGAAGAATTCCCCTACACATCCGACTGGGACGTCATCAAGGCCTACGAAAACGACACCGACCATGAACTCGACTATCACTGGGATGCCCCGAGAATCCAATTCGCAGGATTCCACCGCTTGCCCACCAATGATATCGAAACCATCAAACGGGCCATCATGACTTTCGGTGTCGTGGATGCGGCGGTGGATGCCACCGACGAATTCAGCTATTACAATGGCGGCATCTTTTCGGACAACGCCACCACGTCCGACAATCCCCTGGAATATTTCACCACAACCAACCACGCCATCTCCCTGGTCGGATGGGACGATAATTCCACCGGAGAGGGTGAAGGTTCCTGGATTCTTCGCAACTCATGGAGTGAGAACTGGGGTGAAGACGGATACATGCGCATCGGTTACACCAGCGCCCGGGTGGCCACGTCCATCTGCTATCTGCACTACAAGGCATGGAACGACCACGGATTTGCCCATATCGACACAGTCAATAATGGAACCATCACCGGCGACCTCAATGCCACCGGTTACCAGCCGGTCGCCAGGGGCCTCTATGAGTGGGGCGACGACAAATCGTTCATGATCAACAATGGAAATATCTCGGCAACCGCAAATGTTGCCGAAGGCGATCCCTACGTCCACGGCATGTTCCTCTGGGCAGGCAATGCAAGCCGCATCGAGAACAATAACGTGATCAATGCCACGGCATCAACGGATCAGGGACAGTCCACGGCCTACGGGGTCTGCCTGCAGGGACATGACGTCACGAATACCGGGACCATCACGGTCAACGCAACATCGGCCGACGACCGAGCCACCGCCTACGGAGTCCGTTTTTTCAGCTTTGACGAAAACGGTACATTTGAGAACTCCGGGACCATCACGG
>CAYWJL010000368.1:2261-2968 GCA_964458145.1 uncultured Desulfovibrionales bacterium
CCCCGGCTTTGCCCGTGTCGACGCAGTCAATGATGGATCCATCACCGGCGACCTCAATGGCACCGTTTACCAGCCGGTCGCCAGCGGCCTCCATGAGGGGGGCGACGACGGCTGGGCTTATGGTCTTTTGAGCACGGATGCAGCCACCATTGTCAACACAGGTAATATGACGGCTGAAGGAACCGGGTACGCCATCACCATCCTTGCAGAAGGCCCCTCCCAAGTAACCAATCAGGGATCTCTGAGCGCCGGCACAACCACGGGAACAGCCAATGGGATCGCCGTATACTCAGCCTCAGCGACCAACGATGGGGATATTCTGGCCCAGGCATCCGGCGTCAATGCAACGGTAGCCGGGATCTATGGGTATGATGCCGACCAGATACTGAACAATCAGAACATCTCCAGTTTGGCCAACGAAGCCAACGGAACCGCATACGGGATATGTGGTTACTACTCGGCAGCAAACATCAACAACGGTACCCTCACCACCCAGGCCGACCGGCTGAGCACCGGCATACAGAGCAGTGGCTCGGAATTCGTAACCAACACCGGAACAATCAGCACAAACGCAACCCAGGATGCCCAAGGCATTGCCTCGACATGGGACACCCTTGTATCGAACAATGGAATCATTACCGCAACGTCCCCAGGATCAGAGGGCGAAGCCTACGGGATATAGGCGTACTCCACCGAGACCGTCTCCA
>CAYWJL010000369.1:0-2959 GCA_964458145.1 uncultured Desulfovibrionales bacterium
TGCCCCAAAGGGGCAAAACATACCAGCCCAGGGCAACGCCCTGGGTATCGGTATGGTTTGAACATGTGCCCTGAAGGGGCACGACATGGGAGCTGGGTATTGATTGAATCGTGGACGTGATCCCGGCAAATTCATTGATATATGTCGTACCCTTTCAGGGTACATGTTTTCGGCGATCTAACCCAGGGCGTTGCCCTGGGCTGGTATGTATAGCCCTTTCAGGGCATTTAATCCGCGTCATGCCAGATAAAAAAGGTCTGCAATGCTCCAATCAACGGAGCTGGAGAATCTGAAAGTACGCTTTTGCCGGATGAACCAAAAAAAGGACTTGGCGAATTCGTCAATGAATCGCCAAGTCCTTTTTTTAAGTATGGTACCCGGGACGGGAGTTGAACCCGTACAGGCCGAAGCCCGAGGGATTTTAAATCCCTTGCGTCTACCAATTCCGCCACCCGGGCATGGGGTGAATGTTCATAGCCGGGTTGGATTCGAGCGTCAATGAAGATTGTTGGGATTGTTTGCCGGCTGGGCATGCAGGCCGGGACAGATGGTTGATGAAGTGGATGATTCACTTTGCCCCGGGATTTTGCTAGACAGGCTGCCGTTTGGCGAAGATGGTCGGGCGTAAAAATTCAAACAAGTGAGGCTATATATGGGACGCAATGAGATTCTGGCTTTGGATGAAAAGGGGTTGCTTACGTTGGTTGCTGAGAAGTTCGGTGTGAAGCTCGAGGGACTCGAGGACGTTGCGTACCTGGGTGAAGCCTGGCGGATCGTGGAAAAGCTCGATCACATGGGCTGGGCCGTGGATATTCGGAACATGAAGGGGCGCACAACCGTGGATGCCTTTGGTTTTAAAGACGGCGGGCCGGTGACGGTGTTTGCCCGGTATGGCGAAGATCCTGATTTTGTGAGTGTGTGCGAGGGGATCTGCAAGACCGGGCTGGTCATTCTGGAGGAGACGAACACTGCAGGGATTCAGTGAGTTGAAACCCTCCCCCGGCCCCTCCCTGAACTACGGAAGGGGAGTTCCAGTGTTCTTTTTTCTGAAGTCATCATCGATGCAAACATGTTGCGGCGGCTCTGGAAACAGATGGGTTCACAATAAGTCTGGCTTGGGGACTCACAGGAAAAAAAGGTCCGGTTCACACACGTGAACCGGACCTTTTGATAGTTCAACCGGTCGTTACTGTGTTCAGCTCAGGCCGAGATAGGTGAGCAGGTCACCTGCAAAGGAGTGGGGTGTGTACAATCCCGTGTACCTGCCGAGCATCTCGTAGATGGCGGCTATGGTTCCCAGCAGGAAGGTCCATGCGAACAGGCCTGTTGCCAGGATCATCCCCTTGAAACGCAGGGGGGTGGCGGTTCTCATGATCACCACCCAGATGATCACGCACAGGATCAGGCTGGTGCCCCGAATACCGATGGCGGCCAGGAGGGGAGTTGCCCCCATGACATCCACCGTGGGGTAGGCCAGGGCTGCGATCCAGGCGCAGGTGGCGAGTACGGCCACAAAGGGAAAAAGGGCCCATTTGGCGCACACCGGCAGGGCGAACTTGTAATAGTCACGGCCGAAGTCGTCCCTGTTGCGTCTGATGAGCAGGTACAGGGAGCCGAGAACGGCGGACAGGCTGATGGCCATGAACACCCATTGCATGCCGATGGCCCAGAACATGGAATCCGCAGGCGGGATGAGCTGCCAGGTCTGGTCCGTCTCTGCCAGGGCCAGGGTTCTGACCAGCAGGGCCGGAATCCAGAAGAGGGGTTTGATGCATATGAGCCCTGCAATGCCAAGGGCCATGTGCATCGGTTTCTTGTCTTTTTTGAGCTGCTTCCAGGTGGCGAAATAGGTGATGAAGAGACCCGTTCCCACAATACTCAGCCCCAGGATGGGCAGAAGAAATCGGGCGTAGGGTTGTGCAAGGGCGATGAGGTCGGGCTGCGTGTACCACAACGTCACGGCCGAGGCCGCGAATCCGAGCCACAGTCCCATGTGGATGAGGGTACCGAGCCGGGTCATCTGCAGGGCCAGTTTGTCCAGAAAGATCCGCTTGGTCATTCTGCCTGCGATTTCACAGACAAGGGCAATGATGGGGCATCCCCAGAATCCCGCGAACAGAAACAGGAGCAGGGCGGCGAGGGCGGCCTGAGAAAAGGTGAGGTTGTCGAACATGAAAGAACTCCTCGGTGGTGAAGGATGTGGCTGGTATTTTTGGAAGAAGATGCGTGTCTTTTGCACGTCGCGCCATTGAAACCGGTGATGCTGTGTACGCCACGCTTCAGTATCGCCTGCGACTAGTGCCCGAAAAAGACAGGTTTATCAAGGATTGGCCTGTGACCTTCCTTGAAACTTTGTCCGTCTTGGCATAGTGAATTCATGAACTTTCAATAATGGGAGAAGGTATATGCGTGGGTCATGTTGGGTTGCGATGGCGTTGAGCCTGGTGGTCATGTCGTTTGGGTGCGCCGGCAAACCCGACCCTTTCAAACAGATGATGCTTGATCGGGTCAAGGTGCTCGAGTCCATGCAGGAAAATTCCCAGAGGGCGCGTGAGCGACTTGAGAGGGAAAACAGCAGGCTGACGGAGCGCCTGGACAAGCTGAACATGGATCTCGTCAATCTCGCTCTGGAGCTGGAACGCCTTCTGACGCCGCCCGTGATCGAGGCTGTTACGGAAACGGTCGAAGTTACTGGAGAGGTCGAAGAGGTCGTTGTGGTGCCTGCTGTGGATGCGGCGAAGCCTGCTGTGGTCGATGTTGCCGCTACCGAGGAACCTCGGGCAGTTGTGGAAAAAGGACCGGTACGGGCGGTCACGGACGGGCACGCACAGAGTAAAAGCACGAAGAAAGACAATGGAGCACAGGTCAGTGCCAGGGACGTCTATAAGAAGGCCTTGGATTTGTTGTTCGCCCACAAGGCCGTGAAGGCCCGGAAGCTTTTTGTTGATTTCATCGAAGA
>CAYWJL010000370.1:0-2939 GCA_964458145.1 uncultured Desulfovibrionales bacterium
AGACGCGGGTCTTCTTTGATCGTCATCCCGGACTTGATCCGGGATCTTGTTCGACCGGGCAGCTGCTTATCCGACATACATGCCCGAGACCCTGGAGATCCCGGCCTGCGCCGGGATGACGTGCTTACGACATCCATTTCAACCCTGCTGAATAGATACAAATTTCATAGATTTCTTTACACCTTACTCTTGAGCCGACTGGCCGGGAGCGAATACCTGTACACGAGTTTGGAAAGGGTGGGGAATTTTTCCATCAACTCGTCCACGGCCTCTTCGCTGCCCAGGATGGAACCGATGGCACTGACGGCCTTGGCCCCGTAATCCTTGATTCCGGGAATGGGCCCGCCGCAGCCGCGACAGGGCATGTTCACGTTCAGACAGGATGCCCCGCAGTCGCCCTGGGTGATGGGTCCCAGGCAGAGATAGCCGTGCTGGAGCAGGCACCCCTTTTCCTCGGGTTTGCCGTCCACGGTCCGTTTGACATGTTCCACAGGCACACGTTCCATGTTCTCGTTAGCGGGATTGCGCTTGCACACATCGCAGACTGCCTTGCCGCTGGTGAGCCAGGAGCCCTTGGGTGGCAGGTTGCCGGAAACGATCATCTCCACGGCCTTGGCCACAAAGTCATGATGCGGGGGGCAGCCGCCCACAAAATAATCCACATCCACCAGATCCTGGATGGTTCTGACCTTGTCCTGAAAGGCGGGGAGGGTCAGGTTGTACTTGCCGTCCAGGAGGTATTCCGGCTGAGGATAGACATCCTCGGGGTTTTCCGTGCTGAAGGTGTCCTTGTAGGCCTGCTGGAAAAGTTCACCCGTGGGGTGGACATTGGCCATGCCGGGAATCCCTCCCAGAGCGGCGCAGGCACCGAAAGCCACGAGGATCTTGGACTTGGCCCGCAGAACCTTGACCATATGCTCGTGCTCGCTCAGCCGGACCATGCCGTCCACAAAGGCCAGATCGATGGAGTCGTCCTCCATGGCCTCGAGATCCTTGTATTTGACGTCGGCGACGGTGGGAGCCCAGAAAACCACCTCGAGGTGCTCGAGGGTGTCGAGAAGTTTTTCGGAGAGGTCGACCAGGGCCATCTCACACCCGGCACATCCGCCGGTGAGCAGAAAACCGAATTTAATCTTGTCCGCCATGTTACTTACCCTCCTTGACCGGGTTGGGACCGAGCTTCTTGAGCTGTTCCGTGTACTCGGTCATGACCTCGGCAAACTTCTTGCCTTCGGCACCGGAAATCCATTCCCAGCGGAACCGTTCCTTTTCAAACCCGAATTCCTGGATGAGTTTGCTGATGAGTTTCATCCGCCGGTCGGTCTTGTAGTTACCTTCCTTGTAGTGACAGTCGCCGAAGTGACAGCCGCCGATGAACACGCCGTCGGCCCCTCTGGACAGGGCCTCCAGCACATATTCCGGTTCCACGCGGCCCGAGCAGGGGACCTTGATGAGCTTGACCGTGGGCGGATACTTGCAACGCAGGTTCCCGGCCAGGTCAGCGCCCGCATAGGTGCACCACTGACAGGCGAATCCGACAATGTTCGGACTGAATTCCATTATTGAACCTCCTCTTGAACCTTGCGTTTTTCGTTCTGGATCTCGGCGATGATCGCATCACGCGGCGTTTCGCTGATGGCCGCCACTTCCTTGGGATCGAAGCCCATGACCAGTGCCAGGAGCTGGGTGTAGTAGAACACCGGGATCTCGTAATCGATGAGTCCTCTTTCCCGAAACGTTTTCTGGACGCCGTCCATCTGCAGATAGCAGGATGAACAGGTGGTCACGATCATGTCCGGGTCGGCCTCTTCCTTGATGGAGTCGAACTTGCGCTTGAGCAGGTCGAAGGATTTCTCCTGATCCGTGCTCCGCATGGCCCCCATGCCGCAGCAGTCTGCCAGACGGCTGTAGTCCACCACGTCCGCGCCCAGAGCCCCGCAGAGATCCACCAGCTGGGTGGGGAAGAAGGGATTGTCTTCCTTCACCTCCATCACATCGGAGGGCCACAGGACATGACAGCCCGGCTGCACGGCGATCTTGAGTCCTTTCAGGCTATATTTCAGCTTGGAGGCGATGGCCTCGGCTCCGATCATGTCATGGAGAACATGGGCCACATGAAAGACCTTGGAGGTTCCCGCATAGGTCCTGCCGATGGATTCCAGCCTCTTGTTCACAACGTCCTTTTTGCCGGGCTTATGATCCATCATGTGCTTGGCTTCGCTGAGCACACCGAAGCAGCTGTTGCATCCGGTCATCACGTCCACGCCTTTTTCCTCACCCAGGATGATGTTCCTGGAAGAAATGGCCAGCCAGGTATCCAGGTCGAAGGACGGTGCCGTGCCCCAGGCCGGACAGCAGGTGGCTCCCTGCAGGTCGACCGGCTCGACACCCAGAACGGGCAGCACCTTGCGCATGGACTGCTCGATGTCCGGGGCCTTGAAGGGAATGTTGCATCCCAGATAAAGTCCGTATTTTTGCATGTTCCATTGCTCCTTGTTCTTAAAAGATGCCCAGATCGGCCATGGGGCTTTCGTTCAGCAGGGTCTGGATTTCCTTGTGGGCAGCCTCGTCTTTCAACGCGGTGGGCGGCACCGGATTAAGCCCCACCTTTTCCCGGTTGGCGGCCGTGGCATCCGTGGTCACGGCGTGCCCGGTCTCGAACAGACTCATCTGGGGCCCGAAGGCCGAGGCGGAAATGGCCAGCTCACCGGCCTGGTATCTGCGGTAGGCAAAAACCACTTCCTGAGGGCGCACGCCCTGGGGGCAGACTTCGGTGCACCGGTTGCAGGACTGGCATCCCCAGGTGGAGACTTCCTCGATGGTCTCTTCGAGCTGGCCGTTCAAAATCTTGCGGATGAGCAGCCGGCAGAGAACCGGAAACCCGGCCTTGACCCCGGGGCATACAGCGGAACAGGCCCCGCACTGGACGCAATTCCTGA
>CAYWJL010000371.1:0-1344 GCA_964458145.1 uncultured Desulfovibrionales bacterium
AGGCTGCGGGACGCTTGGGCTCGTAGCTGTCCAACGCGGTGATGGTGCCGCCCTGACCGGTTGCCTCTTCCCAGAAGTACCTGGCCATGGCACGACCATAGGGTTCCCCGGGGTACACAATGGCGAATCGGGAAATGCCGTTAGCAAAGGCGGCGTCGACCATGGCCCGGACCTGATCCCGGGGACTTCCGAAGAATCGCCACACGCTGGTCCCTTCATCTTCCACCGTGGGCATGAAGGTAAAGAAGGCCCGGTCCTTTTCAAGACCCCGGCCGAGAATGTTTTCAAGGGATGACTTGCGCAAAGGCCCCCCGACAATCCGGCAGGTTGTGCCGAGATCCGCAAGTTCCTTGTCCCAGCCCGGTGCCTCGGAGTTGATGATGGTCACTTCGAGATCCATCCCCCGGCTGTTCAGATACCATTGTCCCGCTCCCACGCCCTGAGCGATGCGCCACCCTATGGAGGCATAGGGGCCCTGCAGGGGGATGACCAGAGCGATGTGTCGTCGGGGATGACCCAGACGTGCCGTCAAGGTTTCGAGATCTTCTGCAAAGGGAAAGGGGCCGGCCCAATCGCCCTTGTCCTTGAGCACGATGAGATCCTGCCAGACCTGGGGCCAGAGATCCGGATCATCTTCCAGGCGTTTCAGGTCGTAGACACCGGTGAGAACATTCCTGGGAAATGCGGTCAGTGGTTGCTGCATGGTTGCGTTGGCAGCTTCTTGCAGCAGGGAGAGAGGTTGGGACTGTAAAAAGCCGACGGCCTCGGTTTCCAGGGTTTGACGGTTCTGCTGGGAATCGGTCGTATGGTATTGAAGACCGTAGACCTCGAGGATGCCGGGCACATCGGCTTGTTCGTCGTAGCGACGGATGAGTTCCCGGGCCGCCTTGTCGCGGGTTTCCCGGGGAAGATCACCATCATCGAGCAGGGCGGTTAGAAACCGGTCGGCAGCAGGAACACCCTCTTGCTCTCCCACAAGGGCGGCCTTGATCCGGTTCCAGGGCCAGGAGATCATGGCATCAGGCACTGCCCGGGCCCATCCGTTCAGGGCGGATTGCGCCCCGTTCCAGTCGTGATTTTCCAGGGCGCTCATGGCCAGGCGTTCCCATGCCAGGGGCACTATTTGCGGTGAAATATCGGGGTTCTGGAGGAGCTCGGCGTAGATGCGTTGGCTCTCAGGATAGTTCCCGGTCCGCCACGCATGATCGGCCCTGGTTACAGGATCCGGGGAAACCTGCGGCTTGGGCTCTACGGCCTTGGGTCTGCTGGGGGATTCGCTGAGGGGTTTCTTGCCGCATGCCGGGGAAAAAACCAGGGCCAGGGCAACCAGAACAAGAAGGAGAT
>CAYWJL010000371.1:1384-2935 GCA_964458145.1 uncultured Desulfovibrionales bacterium
GGCAGGAAAAAGGGAAGGAACACTGATGCAAAAAGGCCTGAATCACCGGGAAGGTGATTCAGGCCTCGTACTCTAGGAAGGTGGTATTAGCCTGTCAAGGCTATTTGACCTCGGTGTAGTCGGCGTCCACAACGTCTTCGTCATCGGGCTTACCCTGGCCCGCAGCCTGGTCGGCACCGGGCTGTTCCGCACCGGGCTGGCCTTCGGCGGATTTCTGGGCGTAGAGTTTCTCGGCCAGCTTGTGGGAAGACTGGGCCAGTTCCTCGGTGGCCTTGGAGATGGCCTCGGCGTCATCGGCTTCCATGGTCTTTTTGAGACCTTCGATCTTGCTTTCGATCTCACTCTTGAGAGCTGCGTCCACCTGATCGCCGAGATCGCGGATGGATTTTTCCGTGGTGTAGATCAGGCTGTCGGCATGGTTGCGTGCCTCGATGAGTTTCTGGCGTTTCTTGTCCTCGTCGGCGTGAGCCTCGGCATCTTTGACCAGGTTCTGGATTTCGTCTTCGGAAAGACCGCTGGAGGCGGTGATCCGGATGGACTGTTCCTTGCCTGTGCCCAGGTCCTTGGCGGAAACGTTCACAATGCCGTTGGCGTCGATGTCAAAGGTGACCTCGATCTGGGGGACGCCGCGAGGGGCTGCAGGCAGTCCGGTCAGCTCGAACCGTCCCAGAGTCATGTTGTCGGCACACATGGGCCGTTCGCCCTGGAGAACATGGATGGAGACCGAAGGCTGGTTGTCCGCAGCCGTGGTGAAGGTCTGACCCTTGCGGGTGGGGATGGTGGTGTTGCGCTCGATGAGCTTGGTGAACACGCCGCCCAGGGTCTCGATGCCCAGGGAAAGAGGCGTGACGTCGAGGAGGAGAACGTCCTTGACGTCTCCGGCCAGGATGCCGCCCTGGATGGCCGCACCCATGGCGACCACTTCATCGGGGTTGACGCTCTTGTTGGGATCCTTGCCGAAGATGGTACCCACCTTGGACTGGACCAGAGGCATGCGGGTCTGTCCACCAACCAGCAGCACTTCGTTGATTTCGTTGGCCTTGAGGTCGGCGTCGCCCATGGCCTTGCGGCAGGGACCTTCCACTCTGGCGACCAGGTCCTGACACATGGATTCCAGTTTGGCCCTGGTCAGCTTGATGTTCATGTGCTTGGGACCGTTCTGATCGGCGGTGATGAAGGGGAGGTTCACGTCCGTTTCCATGGACGAGGAGAGTTCCTTTTTCGCCTTTTCACCGGCCTCCTTGAGGCGCTGCAGAGCCATGTTGTCCTTGCTCAGGTCGATGGCGTTGTCCTTTTTGAACTCATCGACCAGGTAGGTGATGATGATGTCGTCGAAATCTTCACCGCCCAGAAAGGTGTCGCCGTTGGTGGAACGGACTTCGACCACGTTGTCCCCGACTTCCAGGATGGAGATGTCAAAGGTACCGCCGCCCAGATCGAAGACCGCGATCTTTTCGTTGGACTTTTTCTCGGCACCGTAAGCCAGGGAAGCTGCCGTGGGCTCGTTGATGATGCGCTTGACCTCGAGGCCGGCGATGCGGCCGGCATCCT
>CAYWJL010000372.1:0-868 GCA_964458145.1 uncultured Desulfovibrionales bacterium
ACGTGCTTACGACATCCGTTTCAATCCTGCTGAATAGATACAAAATTTCAAAAATTTCTAAAATTCAAACATTCAAACATGCATTCACCCCGGATACATGCCACCCAGCTGATAGAGGGTTCGCACCAGAAAGATCTTCAGGAACTGGATGGCGAGCAGAAGAATCACCGGGGAAAAATCGATCCCGCTTATGTAGGTGAAAGGGAGCCACTTGCGAATCCTGTAAAACACGGGCTCGGTCAGGGAGCGCAGAATACGCACGATGGGATTATAGGGGTCGGGGTTGACCCAGGAAAGAAGGGCTGAAATGATAACCACCCAGAAATACAAAGAAAGAACCGTATTGATGAGCATGGCGACGGCTTGCAGCAAATTCTCGAAAATGAACATGAATCCTCCTATACCAGATCAAAAACACAGAGCCGGTTAAAAATCAAGAAATTACGAAGTATCAAAATTTCCCAAAATCGTTTTTAAGTGCCCAGAAATCCGAAACATGACGATGGGCCATCAGCTTTTCATTGTCATAGGCCCAGAACCGCACACCGGCCCGGGTGGCGGTGATCTCGTCCACTTTGGAATCACCGATGTAGCGAACCTCGTCCCTGCCGAGCTTCCACACCTTCAAGATGGCGTTGATGCCCTCGGGATGGGGCTTGGCAAAGGCGACCTTGGCCGAGGTTATGACCGGAAAGAAGTACATGGACAGATCGAACCGGTCGAGAATCCGTTCCATGGTGTCGAGCCGATTGGTATTCACGGCCATACGTATACCCCGGGCTCTCAGGGTATCGAGAAACTCATACAGCCCGCCGGCCGGCTGCAGATAGGGGATATACTTCTTGTAGGACAGTTTCTTGCGAACCTC
>CAYWJL010000372.1:878-2914 GCA_964458145.1 uncultured Desulfovibrionales bacterium
AGCGCCTGGTCGTCGGTTAGATTTGCGGGCGACTCCCCGGGGATGATGCGATCCAGGGCCTTGGAAACGGTCTGCATGTGGGCGTACTCGAGTTCGCTTTCCGAAAGCTCGGGCAGCCCGAGCGCGAGGCGTAAGGCATTGTAATACCTGCGATTGACCTCTTTGGAATCAAAGAGGACCCCGTCACAATCAAAAATGACTCCACGCACGCGGGCGGCAGGAGATGCCGCCCGGTGCGTGGAGAAAGGTCGTGCGCATGTCATGGTAGCGTGTCTCTTCCCGCATTAAAGTTGGTGATGCGTGATCCCGTGCCCGGCAAATGCACGTGAGGCACGAACCTACGTTATGGCCTGGGGAAACAACTCCGCCGAGAGCTCCCGCAGCTTGTACTTCTGGATCTTTCCGCTGGCGGTCATGGGATAGCTGTCCATGAAATGGATATACTTGGGGGTCTTGTACCGGGCGATCTTGCCCCGGCAATAATCGCGCACGTCTTCGGGCGCGTATTCGAACCCGTCCTTGAGAATGACGAAGGCGCCCACCTCTTCACCGTACTTGCGGCTGGGCACGCCGACCACCTGAACGTCGGATATCCCTTCCATGGAGTAGAGAAATTCCTCCACCTCGCGGGGGTAGATGTTTTCACCACCACGGATGATCATGTCCTTGATGCGCCCGGTGATGGTCACATACCCGTCTTCAGCCATGACCCCCAGATCGCCGGAATGGAGCCAATTGTTTTTGTCGATGGTCTTGGCCGTGGCTTCGGGCATGTTGTAGTAGCCTTTCATGGAGTTGTACCCGCGACAGCAGACTTCGCCGATGGTTCCGCTGGGCACTTCCTCGCCTGTGTCCGGATCCATGATGGCCACCTCGATCTCGGGCATGGCACGTCCCACGGTCTCCACCCGCTTCTTGATATCGTCATGGACCCGGGTCTGAGTCATCACGGGAGAGGCCTCGGTCAGTCCGTAGCAGATGGTGATTTCGTGCATGTTCATCTTGTCGATGACCTGACGCATGACCCGAACGGGACAGGGTGAACCGGCCATGATCCCGGTGCGCAGGGTGCTGAAATCGAACTTCTCGAAAAGCCGGTGTTCGAGCACGGCGATGAACATGGTGGGCACCCCGTACAGGGCGGTGCACCGCTCGGTTTCCACCGAGGTCATGATGAGAACGGGGTTGAACCCTTCCAGGATGATCATGGACGACCCATGGCTGACACAGGCCAGCACACCGAGCACGCACCCGAAGCAATGGAACAGGGGGACAGGGATGCACACCCGATCCTTGCTGGTGAATTTCTGGTTTTCGCCGATCCAGAACCCGTTATTGCCGATATTGTAATGGGTGAGCATGACCCCCTTGGGAAACCCCGTTGTCCCGGACGTATACTGCATATTGACCACGTCATGGGCAGCGAGGGTATCCTGCCGGGCCAGATACTCCCGCTCCGGGATCATCTGTCCGATGGCCAGAAGTTCGGGCATGGAATACATGCCTCTGTGCTTTTCCTGGCCAAGAAAAAACACCTTCTGGAGATGGGGGAAGGTCTCGGTCTTCAGATAGCCGTGGGCCTGGGTCTTGAGCTCGGGAACCAGCTCGTACATGGTCTGGATATAGGCGGTGGCCCTGAATCCATCCATGATGAAAATGTGCTCGCACTCGGAATGGGTGAGCAGATATTCGAGTTCCTTGGTCTTGTAGGCCGTGTTCACCGTAAGAAGGACGGCACCGATCTTGGCCGTGGCAAACTGCAAAGTGACCCAAAAAGGCACGTTGCTCGCCCAGATGGCCACTTTGTGCCCCTTTTCCACCCCAAGGGCCATGAGGCCTTTGGCGGTCTGGTCGACCACTTCACCGAATTCCTTGTAGGTCAGACGAAAATCCCTATCCACATAAACGACCGCATCATTGTCGGGATATTTCTCGATGGTCTCATCGAGCATCTGCCCGAGTGTTCGCTCTCGCAAGGCAGGTTGTGTCATGGAGTACCGCTATATTTCTAAAATTTCTGAAATTCCTCAGCTTTT
>CAYWJL010000373.1:0-255 GCA_964458145.1 uncultured Desulfovibrionales bacterium
CATGGAACCGGCTCAAGTGGCCGCTTTCACAGGATTTGCGGACCAAAGTCATCTGACGAAAACCTTCAAACGGTTTGTGGGTACGACTCCGGCACGGTTCCGGACGTTTCAGGCGAAAATACGAAAAAACATGTTCACGTGAAAGACGCCCGGTCGACCGGGACACCAGGTGGCGTCAGTGGTCATTTGATCATGAATCTCAAGATCATGGAACCCGTTTTCGACACAAGCAAAACAGCGGCCGCCTTTCCCAAT
>CAYWJL010000373.1:265-2914 GCA_964458145.1 uncultured Desulfovibrionales bacterium
GTCGATCCCACTGTTTTGCTTGTCCTGCAGTGAGGAGGCAGGGCGTGAGGGCAGCAGGCTCTGGCCGGAGGTTGTGCCGGGGTGTACCTGCTCCGGTCTCTGGGAATCCGTGCGGGCTGCAGATTCATGCTTTGTTCCGTCTTTGAAAAAGGCAATGTGGCCCTGCATTTGAACCGCCTGGGCAGATAATTCCTCGGCCGTGGCCGCCATCTCCTGGGCTGCGGCTGCGTTTTGCTGGACGACCTGATCGAGGGTGTGCACGGCCTTGTTGATCTGGTCGGCCCCGGCATCCTGCTCGGTACTGGCTGCGGCGATTTCCTGGACAAGCTCTGCGGTTCGTTTGATGTCGGGGACCATTTTGTGGAGCATTTTTCCGGCCCTTTCGGCAACATCCACACTGGACGACGACAGTTCTTCGATCTCTTGGGCTGCAATTCCGGAACGTTCGGCCAATTTGCGGACCTCGGCGGCAACCACGGCGAATCCCTTGCCGTGTTCCCCGGCGCGCGCCGCCTCGATGGCCGCGTTGAGGGCCAGGAGGTTGGTCTGACGCGCGATCTCCTCCACAATGGAAATTTTTTCCGCGATTTCCTGCATGGCATGGACGGTCTGGGTCACAGCTCTGCTCCCTGCTTCGGCATCGTTGACGGACTGCAGGGCTATCTTTTCGGTTTGCCGGGCATTTTCGGCATTTTGGCGGATGTTGGCGGCCATTTCCTCCATACTCGACGAGACTTCCTCGACGCTGGCGGCCTGTTCCGAGGCTCCCTGGGAGAGATTCTCCGAAGCGGACGAAACCTGGCCGCTGCCAGAGGTCACGTTCCGGGTCGCCTCTCGCAGGGCGATGACAATCGATCTGAGCCTGGAGCACATGGCATTGAGGGCTTTGCCGAGCTTCCCGAGCTCGTCATCGGATTCGGAAAGTCTGACGACATCGAGCCGTCCTCGACTGATCTGCTCCATGGAGGTCACTGCATTGCCGATACTGCTGCGGATGATTCGGGCAAGAACGAGAATGGCAACGATGGCGAGGCAGAGAATAGCGATACCGACCACGAACGACCAGATTCCGGCTTTTTTGAGAGCCTCGTCAACGACGCGTTTTCCGGCCATGAACTCTTCCATGTGGCCTGTACCGAGTACGACCCAGTCCCACGGCTCGAAGTAGGTGCCCGCCAGGATGACCTCCCTGGTTGCATCTCCTCCGGGCTCGACCATGGACAATGAGCGTACCACCGGCTTGCCCCCAGCCTGCCTGGCCTCGGCAACAAGTTCCTTGTAGACGGCAGCGCCTTCACTGTCGTGCATTGCAAAGGCATTGGTTCCTTCCACGGCACCATTTCGGTGAAGCTTGAACATGCCGGCCGCTTTGCCCGATCCGGCGAGCACCGAAATATACCCTGTCTTACCGATGCGGATTTCCTTGAGGCCCTGGCGAAGTTGTTTCACGTTTTCCTGCAAAATGCCCACATACAGGCATCCGATGACCCGACCGTCCCTGTCTTTGATGGGACGATACCGGGTCAGATACCATGCGTTTACAACAAATGCGGTCCCGGAATAGGTTTTTCCGGAACGGATTGTTTCGGCCACGATGCTGGTTCCGGGAATGTAGGTGCCGACAGCGCGTTGACCGTCTTTTTTCAGGATGTTGGTGGCAACCCGCAACAGATCGCCCTGCGGATTCATGGTCTGGAAGATGGTACATGTGGTACCTGTGAGAGACATCAACTCGTCCACGATGGGAGTCGGTGTGTCGGGTTTTGCATTGTGGCCTATCCACTGATCCCCCAAAGCCATTTGGGGAAGATGGACGACTGATTTTTCCTTTGAAATCTGATTCACGGCATCCCATGTCTCGGTTTCCCGGAGCAGGTGCATCCCTCCTTGCCTGTCTACCATGTCCAGGACCACGTTCATGTCGCTGTTCAATTTTTTGGTCAGGGTGGCATGCTGGGTTTTCAGGATGTTGGTCGCGTCCACCGTGGCAAGCTCGACTTCATGTTCGGCCTCCTGCCGGAACTCTTCATTCAGTGTGTTTGAAAGGATGATGCCTCGCCAAAGAAAGATGCCCAGAATGCTCGCCACCGTGAGGGCCACAAGCCCGCCTCCGGTGGTGATGAGTTTATTGCCTCTTGGCATATAATTGTCCTAAAGAGTCTGATATACCTGAAGTGTTCTGAAAAAATCCGGAATGGTGATCCTGAAACAAAGAAGATTTTTGTTGGATTTTCACGAAATCAAGGTGGGTTCCGCCCTGCAGATCACACCTGGATCATCATTTTTTTCGAGGCACCTAGCAAAGTATGACAACAATGTTAACATGGTATTTTAGTCAACTAATTGAAATAATCTGTGCGGGTTTTTCCATACAAATCACCCGCCCTGCCCTCGTGTGTGAGAGAGGGGCGGGGGGCCTGGGACGGGTCGTAGTACCCGTGATCGGGAGGAGCTTCCCTTGAGATGGATTTGAGCAGATTCCCCGCCCCCCTTGGGATGATGACCTTGCATCCTTCCTCGTTTTCAAGGATCCTGCCCAACTCCGCCATGGGCTTGATCATGGTGATCCCGCAATGGATCAGGTGTTCTTTTCGGCTCATCCGGCAAAAGCGTACATTATGCCGTTCGTTGATGCCCCAAAGGGGCAAA
>CAYWJL010000374.1:0-2905 GCA_964458145.1 uncultured Desulfovibrionales bacterium
CGGGACAATTCCCCGCCGGTCCCGCTTTCATTATGCGCTCACAAGCGCCTTGAGCGTGGCAAACGCCTTGTCGATCCCCTCGGCATTGGTCCCGCCGGCCTGGGCCAGATCCGGACGTCCGCCACCGCCGCCACCGATCTCGGCCGCCACGGGCTTGATCAGTTTGGGAGCCGTGAACCGATCGTGCAACCCTTTGCTGACAAAAAGCAGCAAAATAACCTTTGCACCCACCTGGGCGGTCAATCCGATCACTCCATCGGTCAACTTGGACCGCAGATCGTCCATCAATGTTCGCAAGGCGTCCACGTCCTGGGCCTCGGTCTTCAACGTCAAAACCTTGACTCCGCCGATCTCCTCGACCCCCTGCATCAGATCTTTGCCCTGGGAGGAAAGCAGTTTTTCCTGGAGGGTCTTGTTCTCCCTGCCCAATTCCTTGAGCTGAGCCTTGAGGGACTGAACCTTGACCAGCAATTCCCCGGCCGGACTCTTGAGCTCCCGAGCAACCTCGGCGTGTTCGGCTCTGAGTTCCTTCCAGTGACCAAGGGCGTCCCATCCGGTCAGGGCTTCGATGCGACGAACCCCCGACGCAATGCCCGATTCAGAGAGGATGCAGAAGCTCCCGGCCTGGCCTGTGGACCGGAGGTGTGTGCCTCCGCAAAGTTCCACGGAAATGCCGGGGACTTCGACCACCCGGACCTGCTCCGCGTATTTTTCCCCGAACAATGCCATGGCGTCCTTGGCCTTGGCCTCTTCCAGGGACATGACCTGTGTGGTCAGGTCCACATTGGCCAGAATGGAGGCGTTGACCTCATCCTCCACCCGGGCGATCTCGTCGGGTGTCATGGCCGCGATATGGGTGAAGTCGAAACGCAAGCGATCCGGCGTGACCAGCGAGCCCGACTGTTTGACATGTTTGCCAAGCACCTTCTGCAAGGCGGCCTGGAGAAGGTGAGTACAGGTGTGGTTACGGGCCGTTGCAATGCGGACACCTTCTTCAACGGTAAGACCTGCCTCCTGATCCAGAGCGAGCTCACCTTCGCTGATTGCCACTTCATGGACGATGAGTTGGGGGGAAGGTTTGAGCGTGTTCACCACCTGCGCCTTGCCCGTGGGGGTGACCATGCTTCCGGTGTCTCCGGCCTGACCGCCGGATTCTCCATAAAACGGCGTCTGGGCGGTGAGCACATAGCCCTTGGCATCCTGAGGCAGTACATCCACGCTCTGGCCCTTGTCGTCGAGGAGAGTGACGATCCGGCTGTCCGCGCACAGGGTATCATAGCCCACGAACCGGGTCTGCATGCCCGCTTCCAGAAGCTTGGCAAACTGGGCGGCAACATCCTTTTCGCCGGACCCGGCCCAGGCCTCCTTGGACTTGCGCTTCTGCTCGGCCATGAAGGTGTTGAACCCGGCCTCGTCCACGGACATGCCCTGCTTCTCGGTGACATCGTTGACGATATCCAGGGGAAATCCATAGGTATCATAAAGTTTGAAAGCCACTTCCCCGGCAATGATCTTCCCGCCATCTGCCCGGACCTGCTCCATCTCCTGCTCCAGAATGGCCAATCCCTTGTCCAGGGTCTGACTGAAGCGCTCCTCTTCCTTCTTGATCACCGAGACCATGAAATCCTGGTTGTCCAGAAGCTCGGGAAAGGCCTCCCCCATTTCTTTGACCACAGTCCTGGCCTGCTCGTACAAAAAGGGCTGCTGCATGCCCATGAGGCGGCCGAACCGGAAGGCGCGGCGAATGAGGCGACGCAGAACATACCCGCGTCCCTCATTGGAGGGCAGGATACCGTCAGCGATCAAAAAGGCCATGGCCCGGCTGTGGTCGGCAATGACCCGCAGGGCGGTATCGGTATCGTCCGACTCCCCATACTTCACCCCGGCCCGCTCGGCCATGGTCGTTATCAGGGGGATGAACAGATCCGTATCGAAATTGGAGTACACGCCCTGACACACAGCCGTGATCCGCTCGAGGCCCATGCCCGTGTCGATACTGGGCTTGGGAAGAGGAGTCATCTTGCCGGTTTCGTCCCGATTGAACTGCATGAATACCAGATTCCAGATCTCCAGGAACCGATCGCAGTCGCACTTGCCGATGCCGCAATCGGGACCGCAGGCCATGTGCTCGCCCTGGTCGATATGCAATTCCGAACACGGGCCGCAGGGACCGGTATCACCCATGGACCAGAAATTGTCCTTTTCCCCGAGGCGGTAGATACGCGACTCGGGCAGACCGGCCACTTTTTTCCACAGATCGTACGCCTCGTCATCGTCATTATAGACGGTTGCGTAGAGTTTTTCCTTGGGAAGACCGAGTTCTTCGGTGATGAATTCCCAGGCAAAGGTGATGGCCTGTTCCTTGAAGTAATCCCCGAACGAAAAATTGCCCAGCATCTCGAAAAAAGTGTGGTGCCGGGCTGTCCGACCCACATTCTCCAGGTCATTGTGCTTGCCGCCCACGCGCAGACATTTCTGGGAGGTCGTGGCCCGGGAATAGTCACGCTTTTCCTGGCCCTGGAAAATCTTCTTGAACTGGACCATACCTGCATTGGTAAAGAGAAGAGACGGATCGTCCCGAGGAATGAGCGACGAACTCGGCTGACGTGAATGGCCCTTATTTTCAAAATACGTGAGAAATTTTTCGCGGATTTCTGCTGCGGTTATCAAAACGGGTTCTCCTTGATGCTTCTGAATGTATATCAGTCTATCATGCAATGCATGTGCGTTTACGTTTGTAGGGGCAGGCCCCCGTGCCTGCCCTTTTGTCCGGCAGACACTATTCCGGCTATACAAATCAGGGCAGGCACGGGGGCCTGCCCCTACGGGGGATCTTTGAGGGAAGATGAATAATTACCAGTTTTTTTGGATCACAGGCAACTATTCCCCTTCAACCGGCTCCACC
>CAYWJL010000375.1:0-2903 GCA_964458145.1 uncultured Desulfovibrionales bacterium
GCCATCACCGGGGTGGGGGCCTTTTCCGAGGCTGCCAGACAGGGGCTTCTTGCCGATGCCCGCTCCATCATGGGGGGGGATGTGGAAGTACTGCTCACTTCGAGGCGGATGAGTGAGGAGCAACGCAATTTTTTTGCCCGATTCGGCACGATGAGCGTTGTGGCCGAGACGCGGACCATGGCCGGTTTCAATGACAAGGCCGTGCTCGTCGAGCTCAAGGGAGTCGATGCAGACTATCCCCTGTACGGGCGTATCGGGACCCGTTCGGGCAGGAATCCTCAGACGATTTTCAAAGAGGATACGGACGTTTCGGCCTGTCTGGTTGAAGCCTTGCTCCTCGATCGCCTGGGTGTTCGTGTCGGGGATGTCATCCGGGTGGGCGGCATGACCTTTCGCATTGGGGGAGTACTCGTTTTCGAGCCCGACCGGGTTGTTCAGGCCTTTTCCCTGGGGCCTCGGGTCATGATCGATGGAGGTGATCTGGCCGGTTCAGGGCTTGCCGGTCCCGGCAATCTCGTCAGATACCGGTACCGGATACGCATGGAAGGGGGGGATCCCAAAGAACTCGTTGCCCTGGCAAAAGAACGGTTTCCGGATGCCGGCTGGGCCATTCGCGACTATTCCAGGGCGGCCCCCAACATTCGCAGGCTGCTCGAACGTCTTGATATCAATCTGAGCCTCATCGGTCTTGCGGCTCTTCTTGTGGGCGGTCTCGGCATTTCCGGGGCGGTGCGGGGCTATATCGGCAAGCGCATCAAGCGGATTGCGGTCATGAAATGCGTGGGGGGAACAGGCGCGGTACTGTTGGCGGCCTATCTGCTGCAGATTCTTCTTCTGGGTGCTTTGGGCTCGGGAATCGGCATGCTCCTTGGGGCGATGGTTCCGACGTTTGCGGTCATGTTTTTCTCCGATTCCCTGCCCGTTGCCCTGCGTACAGGGGTGTATGTGGAGCCCATGATAAGAGCCGGGCTGTTCGGTATCTGCACCACCATGGCCTTTTGCTCGGGGACGCTGGTCAGGGCGGTCAATGTTTCCCCGGCCACCCTGTTTCGTGGATACGTGGATCAGGACCGCACCGGGGGGCTCTTGTCCAGGCTTTTGCCCGGTTTCTTTTTTGGTCTGCTCATCGTGCTCGTGATTCTTTTTACCGAGAATACGAAACTGGCCTGCGGGTTCATTCTCGGCACGACCGGGTGTTTTTTCCTTTTTGCCCTGGCAGCCGGGGGGCTCAAATGGGTGGCGTCCCACGTTTCCTTTATCGCCTCGCCACGGATTCGGCTCGGACTCGGGCAGATCGTGCGTCCCGGCGCGCCCACAAGGAGCCTCGTTTTTGCCCTGGGGCTCGGCCTGACCTGTCTGGTGGCCGTGGCCCTGGTCAACGTCAATCTGACCCGGGCTCTTTTAAGAGACGTGACAGACAAGGTTCCGAGCTTTTTTTTCATGGATATCCAGCAGCACGAGACGGATCGGTTTCTGGAGGTAGTTGCAGGGATGAGCGGGGCTGAAAATCTCAGTGCGCGCCCGGTCATCCGGGGAAGGATCATGAAGATCGCGGGCAGGGACGTGGAACAGGTGGAGGTCGATCCCGAGGTTTCCTGGGCGGTTCGCGGGGACAGGATGCTCACCTATGCAGGAGCGATGCCCGAGGATACGGTCATTGCCCGTGGAACCTGGTGGGATGAGGCATATGACGGAGAACCGCTCATTTCCCTGACATCCGACCTTGCCCGGGGGTTCGGCGTGGACCTGGGTGATACTCTGACCGTGAACGTGCTCGGCAGGAACATCACCGCAACCATCGCCAATATCCGGGATGTGGAATGGACGACACTGGCCCTGCAGTTTGCCGTCCGCTTTGCTCCCGGTATCCTGGACAAGGCGCCCGGAACCACCCTGGCTGCGGTCAGGGCGAAACCCGAGGAGGAATCCCGGATTTTCGGGATGGTGAGCGATATGTTCCCCACTGTGGCTATCATCCGCGTACGCGACGTGCTCGATCATGTGGGATCGCTCTTTTCACGCATGGCTCTGGTTTTTCAGACGGTCTCGGCCCTGGCCCTGGTGAGCGGATTTCTGGTTCTTGCAGGGGCCTTTTCAGCCGATCAGCATCGAAGGATCTATGACGCCGTGATCTACAAGGTCTGCGGGGCCACGAGAAAAGATATCATCTTCGCCCTGATCACGGAATTCGCGGTCATCGGTTTCGGGGCCGGGTTCATCGGCTGTCTGACCGGTATCCTGGCCGCCTGGGGCGTGATCGCCGGGTTCATGAACATGCGTTTTGCAGTTGATCCCTTCATTGCCGTGACAACGGTTGTGTGCGGAGTTATTCTTGCCGTGGGACTGGGACTCATGGGGACGGTACGCGCACTGGGCAGGAAACCGGCCGGGTATTTGCGCAATGAGTGATCGCGGTGAGGTTTTTTGCTTTGTACGAAGGCACTGCAAAAAAAATATTCTCGCGCAGAGGCGCAGAGGCGCGGAGGAAGGCAAAAGATTGAGGCTCTTATTGGGTTTCAGGGGCCCATCTATTGCCAACCAAGTGTCACTTTCAACACACGATACGGGTGATAGTCTAATGCAGGCATATGCCCGCAACCTAAGAAAAGCTCTCACTGGAGCTGAAATGGATCGGGGAGAACCGAGCAGTCCTGCTTGATGAATGGAGGAGGTACAAACCATGAGTGAATATTTTTTTCCAAAACTGGAAACCGTCGAAGCCATGGGTTCCTACGGACTCCGCATCACATGGAGCACCGGGGAAACCCTCGATGTGGACGTGGAACACATTCTGCGCAACATCCCCGCCCTTGCCCGGATTCTTGATCCGGAGGTCTTCTCCCGTGTTCATGTCAGCGAATGGGGAAACGCAATCGAATGGTTCGACGCAGAACTTGATGCCG
>CAYWJL010000376.1:0-2892 GCA_964458145.1 uncultured Desulfovibrionales bacterium
CCGCTTCCCAGTGCCGCGGCCAGACCGGCAACGGTGGGAGCATGTCAGAGCCTGGCGCAATGGTCCACATTGTTCGTGCCGAGAACCGTGCGGAAGAATTTCTGGAACAGATAATTCTCCTCGTTGGTGCACCGGGCCGAGCTGAGCCCTGCCAGTGCATCCGGGCTATGATCGCGCATGATTTCGTGAAACCGCCGGGCCGTCAGATTCAGGGCCTCGTCCCAGGAAGCCTCGCGCAAGGTTCCGTTTTCCCGGATCAGGGGCGTGGTCAACCGTTCCGGGGAATGGATGAAATCCAGACCGAACCGGCCCTTGGTGCACAGGGAACCGTCATTCACACCTCCCCGACAGGATGAGGCACCCTGGACGCGGTCATTGAAGACCCTGAGATCCATTTCACACCCGCACCCGCAATAGGGACACACGGTTCTGACCTTTTTCACCTTTGCCCCGGCCGGAATATTCTCGGGACCATGGGTCTCGGTCAGGGCATTGACCGGACACACGGCCATACACTCCCCGCAGGAGAGGCATTCAACCCCGAAGCCCTTGTCCTGCACGACCGGTCCGATGGTGGCCTCGGCTCCCCGCCCCACAAAAGAGAGTACGCCCTGCTCGCAGATTTCTTCACAGGCCTTGACGCAGCGGCCGCACAGAATGCACCGGTCCGGGTGATAGGTGATCAGAGGCGTTGCCCCGTAGGTGACAGGCCCTTTGGGAACCGGGCAAAAGCCCATCTGATCGATTTCAGCCTGGCTGATCCCGTAACACCGGGCCAGATCCTGAACACGGCAGTCCCCGTCCAGTTCACAGGTATCGCAATCCAGACGGTGATCCATGAGCAGCAGGAGCAGGGTATCCCGGCGGAGTTTTTCCAATACCGACGTATGGGTCCGAACAACCATCCCGGATCTGGCCGGGGTGGTGCACGCGGCAACCGGAGAATCGCTTCCTTCAACCTCGACGATGCACAACCGGCACGAACCAATGGGCTTGAGCCGTTCGTGATAGCACAGGGTCGGGATGTGAATGCCGTTTGCCCGGGCGACTTCGAGGATGGTCTGGCCACGGCGTCCCGTACAGGGGATGTTGTTCAGGGTGATGGAGATATCTTTTGTCTTCGTCTGTCTGCTATTCATGGGCATGCTTACCTTCCCTGCCGATCATGACGATCCTGTAGCACCGCAGACACCTGTCCGCCTCGAGAAGGGCGTCTTCCGGGGCAATGGCCTCTTCCACCTGATCAAAATCCCTGATCCGTTCCTGAACACTGCGCTCGCGCATCTTCATTCTGTCGAATCCCCTGGCGGGACGGTCGATCACATCCTTGTCCAGCCGGGCCAGTAAATTGTAGAAAAAGCTGAGCTGCTCATCCCCTTCCATGGCATGAGGGACGCCGCGAAGATACTGATCCATGGCACGTCCGGCACGTTCCCCGGCTGCCAGGGCTTCGACAAGGGTAGCCGGTCCCGAGGTGCAGTCACCGCCGGCGAAAATGCCGGGGACATTGGTTGCCATAGTCAGAGGATCGACCTGGATGGTCTTCCATCGCGTCATCTCAAGGGCAAGCCCATCCTCCATCCAGGACATGTCCATACTCTGCCCGATGGCCGGGATGACCATATCGCATGCAATGACGAATTCCGATCCGGGAACGGGCTCGGGTCTGCGCCTGCCATTGGCATCCGGCTGTCCCGGCTGCATGCGTACGCATTCCACACCGGTCACCCCGTGGTGATCGCAGAGAATGCGCACCGGGTTGACCTGAAAATGGTAGTTCACGCCTTCTTCCTCGGCCTCGTGGATCTCGATCTTGTCTGCAGGCATGGCGGACCGATCCCGTCGATAGACCAGGTGAACCTCGTTGAAACCGAGACGCAGGGCCGAGCGGGAACAGTCCATGGCCACATTGCCGCCGCCCACAACAAGCGCCTTGCTGCCACGGCGGGGGGATTGCCCCAAATTGATCAGACGCAGGAATTCCACCCCGAGCATGTAGCCGGGAGGATCTTCCTCTTCCCCGGGAATACCCATGGGACGTCCGTTCTGGGTGCCGATACCCAGGAAAACCGCATCGAATGTTTCGTGCAATTCCTGCAGGCCGACATCCCTGCCCAAAGCCGTCGAGTAACGGATATCAGCCCCCATGTTCTCGATGACCCTGATTTCCTCGCGAAGGATAGTACGCGGCAACCTGTAGTCAGGGATTCCCAGAGCCGCCATGCCGCCGGGTTCCGCCATGGCTTCGAACAGAGTGACCCCGTGCCCGCGCTGCAGCAGGATATACGCGGCCATGATCCCGGCGGGGCCGCTCCCCACGATGGCCACCCGCCCGGCCTGTGGCGAACTATCACATGGAACAGTACCCGGACGTACGGCCGCATCGAGGTCAACATCGGAAACGAATTGATTGAGGTGTTTGATATCTACGGGAGTGTCCAGCATCCCCCGCCTGCAGGCCTGTTCGCAGAACCGCACGCACACCCGGCCGCACACCGCAGGCAGAGGATTGTGTTCCCGGATCACGGCCAACGCCTGAGCATAGCGCCCTGAACTGATAAACTCGATATATCTGGGAACATCCAGATGCACGGGACAGGCCTCGATACACGGAGCAGTGACCTTGAAGTCATACTTCCCGCGCGGTCTGCGAACCGGATTGACCACCGCGTCCAGAAATCGATCCCGGAATTCGCTGATCAATTCCCTGACCGTGACAATGGACTGATGCCCCACCTCGCACATGGAACCGGCCCGCACCACCTCGATCATCCGCTCTATGGCATGCAGATCCTGTTCGCTGCCGTACCCGTCGCAGATATTGGTCAACAGATCGGCAATGATCCGCGTCCCGGTCCGGCACGGCAGACACTTGCCGCAGGATGTCTCCTG
>CAYWJL010000377.1:0-2892 GCA_964458145.1 uncultured Desulfovibrionales bacterium
ATGCCGAGATATTCTCCCACGGCCTTGCCGAGATCCACATCGAATCCTTCGAAATCACCTGCGGCTGTCTTGGACTCGAAAGGCGGATACTGGGCGCAGAATCCGATGACCAGGTCGTTTTTCTGTTTGACGGCATTCCAGGAATCATCCGAGGCATGGGCCAGGGTGGTCATGCAAAGAAAAAGGAGCAGGGTGAAAAGGGCGGGGCGGAATGTGTGCATCGTGAGGTCTCCAATGGTTATTCGGGTTGTATCAAAGTCGACGGATTTGCTTCGTCAACGGCCATGAAAGGGGGATTGATGCCGCATTCCGTGAGCATGGCCTTGAAGATGCGCATGAACACGCCGGTACCCTGGGCAAAGCGGCAATGCTTGTTTTCGTCGGGATCGGAGCACCACATCCCGACTTCGCCGCCGGTGAGTCCCACGGGAATTTTGGTAATACCGCAATTGGGGCTGCCGTCGGCACCGATAACGCCTACGATTTCGTACCCGGCATCACGGAATGCCTTCAAGGTATCCATGGTGGGGCGGAGTACCTCCCGGCAATGCTCCCTGAAACGGGAGTGATCGTATTGTTCCAGGCACATGCCCCAGCGGTTCATGCCCAGATACGAGGTTTCCGGGCAGGGTAGCTGGAGGATGCCGACACCCTCATCGATGTATGGCTGGACAACATCTTTGAGGACTCCGGGGTATGATCCCAGAGGAACGATTTTGGAATTTGCATTGAGAATACAATTGGCAAGGACGATGACTTTTTTGCTCCTGTTCATGGGTGCTCCCGTATAGATGATTTTGGAAGAATTTCTATAACGTATTGGAAAAATAAATCAAATAGTAACTTCTGATCCATGTATTCTCCAAAAATAGAAAAAATCGATAGGTTGCGAAAAGATCGTTGCAGAACGTTGGCGACATCATATGAGAATATTTCATGCGTCGATACCTGTAACCTCAAGAGGATGACAGTCATGAACATCGCCGATTCCATGCTGGCTCTGGTGGGCAGGACCCCCCTGGTGCGATTGAATCGTCTGGGTGCCGGCACCGGTGCCCGGATTGTGGGGAAGCTGGAATTTTTCAATCCCTGCGCTTCGGTCAAGGACAGGATCGCCCTGAACATGATCGAGTCCGCCATGGCCCTGGAGAAAATCACAGCGAAGTCCGTGATCATCGAACCGACCAGCGGCAATACCGGAATCGGGCTGGCCTTTGTGTGTTCGGTCATGGGATTGCCGCTCATTCTGACCATGCCCGAGAACATGAGCATCGAGCGCAGGAAACTGCTCAAGGGGTTGGGAGCCGAACTGGTGCTGACCCCTGCCGGTGAGGGGATGAAAGGGGCCATCGCTCGGGCCGGAGAACTCATGGCCGAGCATCCGCACGGATTCATGCCCATGCAGTTTGAGAATGAGCACAATCCGCACATGCATTACCGGACAACCGGCCCGGAGATCTGGGAAGATACGGATGGAGAGGTGGACATCCTGGTGGCAGGAGTTGGAACCGGCGGAACCATCACCGGAGCGGGCAGGTATCTGAAGGAATGCAATCCCGACATCCGGACCGTGGCGGTGGAACCGGCGGATTCAGCGGTTCTTTCGGGCAATCCTCCCGGTCCCCACATGATTCAGGGGATCGGTGCCGGCTTTGTGCCCCCGGTGCTCGACAGGAACGTTGTCGATGAAATTTTCCCGGTGACCAACGACCAGGCCGTGACGATGGCCAAACGGCTCATGCAGGAAGAAGGGATCGTGTGCGGCATATCCTCGGGAGCCAATTGCCACGCAGCTCTGGAATTGGCCGGGCGTCCGGAGAATCACGGCAAGACCATCGTGTTCATTGTCTGCGATACGGGCGAGAGATATCTGAGCACAGATTTGTTCGGGGAATCGTAAATGACACATCACCACGCTTCTCAAGATCTCGACGTTATTGTCCAGGCCCTGTGCGAACAGAACACCGACAGCAAGACCTGTCTGCGTGAACGCGGCGAAGCCCCCATGCCCTCCGTGGATGCGCTGGCCTCTATTGTCAGTGATCTGCGCAGTGTGCTCTTTCCCGGCTACTTCGGACCTTCGGATGTCTCTGCAGCGTCCATGCGGTATTACATCGGTGCCAATCTGGACCGGTTGCAGAGGTCACTGGCAGAGCAGATTCTGCGGGGCGAATGTTTTGTGTGCCGCAACCAACCGGGACCCGAATGCCTCAAGTGCGAGGCACGATCCCACGATACCGCCTGGAAGTTCATCCAGACCCTGCCCGGCATCCGTCACCTTCTGGCAACGGATGTGGACGCCGCCTTTGTGGGCGATCCCGCAGCCAAGACACCCGGCGAGACCATCTTCTGCTACCCCTCCATCAGGGCCCTGACCCATCACCGCGTGGCTCATGAACTCTACAAGCTGGGGGTCCCCATCATCCCCCGGATCATTTCGGAGATGGCCCATTCCCTGACCGGGATCGACATTCATCCGGGCGCATCCATTGACGAACATTTCTTCATCGATCACGGCACCGGAACGGTCATCGGCGAGACCTGCATCATCGGAAAGAACGTGCGCATCTATCAGGGCGTGACCTTGGGGGCCAAGAGCTTTCCCAAAGGCGAAGACGGCTCCCTGGTCAAGGGACTGGCCCGTCATCCCATTGTGGAGAACGATGTGACCATCTATGCCGGGGCCACCATTCTCGGAAGGGTGCGTCTGGGCAAGGGAGCGACCATTGGCGGCAATGTCTGGATCACCCGGGATATCCCGGCCGGAGCCCAGATCAGGCAGTCCAGGCCTCTTGAAACAAGCTACGAGCAGGGGGCGGGGATCTAAATTTCGGTTTATCCGGAAATAGCGTACTTTCAGGTCGCCAATTATCGGTACCCGATTTAAGACAA
>CAYWJL010000378.1:0-2882 GCA_964458145.1 uncultured Desulfovibrionales bacterium
GCTCTTACGTTATACATGCCGACGGGGACGTCGGCGTTCCCAGAAGTTGCACGGGATGTCCAGCTCCTAGGGTCCACTTTAGATCTTCGGAATCAATTGTTGAATTTAGCGAGCTTTGAAGATATTGGTTACTTTCAATGCAAGAAAAGGAGAACGTAGTATGCCGAGTCTCGATTCGATCCTTGATCAAGCCATGGCCCTCCCGTATGAAACCCGCCTGGATTTTATCGAAATCATCAAAAAAAGAACCGTATCCGAGGAGCGCGACAAAATCGCATTGTAGGCAAGGGAGGCGGTGAAGGATTATGCCTGCGGGAACATTCGCACAGGAAACGCGGAAGACCTTTTGAAGGACCTGAAATCAGACGAGAACGCTCTCATTGGGTGAATTTATGAGCTTAGACAAGCAGGTTGCATACTGGATAGAGTCTGCAGAACATGATTTTGAGGTAGCTGTTTCTCTGTATGAAAGCAGGAAATATGACTGGTGCCTTTTTATTGCTCATCTTGTTCTTGAAAAAATTTTGAAAGGTCTCTATCTCAAGCGCACCGGTAATTTTCCTCCCAGAACCCATGATCTTGTCAGATTGATCGACATGATCGGCATAAACATTGATGAAGATTTGGTAAACTTTCTTGATTCTGTAAATACATTCAATATATCGACAAGATATCCCGATGACAAAATGAAGTTCTACAAAATCTGCAACAAAGATTTTGCCGACTACAATCTGAAAAAAATCAAGGACGTCAGGACATGGCTACTCGAGAAAATACATCGATAGATACGATCAAAAGATTTATACAATCTCTAAAAAAAGATGGGCTGGATGTCTCCGATGTCTATCTTTTCGGCTCCATGCTTGATGGAACGGCTGATGCTGACAGCGACATCGACCTGGCAGTCGTTTCAGAGGATTTTCAGGGTATACCTTATTACGATATCAAAAAGGTGAGCAAACACAGAAGAAAGATCGATCTTCGCCTGGAGATTCACCCTTTTTCCAAGCAGGAAGTGGAACAGGATCCTCCTGCTTTTTTTGTGCAGATACGTCAAAAAGGTTTGCGCATCGAGGTCTGATCTCCTCGATCCTTTGTCACAAAGTCAGCCATAATCGACCATATTCAATAAATTGAAGATCGCATTTTCACTCCTCTTTTAACCTTCCTCTGGTGTATCCCTCTTCCTCGCAAAATATCGATTCAAAGCAAAATCGGCGCGATCACCCCGAGCGATATCGTTGACCTTCCACTCACCCGGCCCGTCGAGTTCCAGCAGAACCTTCAGCACGACCATCTTGTAGGATTTGTTCGGTGTGAACTGGGTCCGACCCCATTGTAGCATTGTAGCCATTGTAGATTGTGATGGCATTGTGATTGTGCCAACGGTGGGAACAAATATAAGAACATTTTGTCATGCAGATGACGGGATGGCTCTGCGGATGAATTGGTCAAAAAGTGGCACAGTGAAGGCCATGTTTCCGTGAGCAGGACTGTAAACCATTCCTTTTTTTATAAGATTGGCTCGTACAGGACCAAACTTTCTTATGGTTCCTCCAAGCAATACAGCAATATCCGCTGTTCTATAGGGGCCTTTGCCGAGTTCTGCCATGGCTCGTAGATATGTTTTTTCCTTGGGGGTCAAACGGTTGAAACGCACCCTGAAAAAATTTTCGTCAAGCCGTTTTTCAACAATCTCCGAAGCTGCTTGCATAATTTCGATTTCAATAGGTGAGGCTTGTGCCAAGTTCCAGGCCTGATATCCCCACTCTTGGATGAAATAGGGATATCCCTGCGTCCGTTCGTAGATAGCGGAAAGAGCAGTTGCATCAATCCGTTCGCCGGCTGCTTCTATGGGATTTTTGATGGCATTGCATGATTCGGACTCGTTAAGGGGACCAATATCGGGAAAGTTGAAAAGCCGCTCCGCATACGATTTAGATTCACCGACCAGCCCCGGCAATATGGGAAGTCCTGCTCCGATGAGGACTATGGGTAATTGCCGTTGTTGCATCTTGTGCATTGCCATGATCAGAGCGCTCAATTCCTGTTTTGCAAGATATTGAATCTCATCAATTAAAATGGCCACGGCGGTATTTCGCTCTTCAGCCGCCTCTCCAAGAGCCATGAATAGGTTTGGCAGATCGATTTCCAAATCGCCATGATCGGCCACCCCTTGCTCGGGATCGATATCCAGACCAAACTCCACGTCACCAAGCTTGACATTGAGACCGTTGATAAAACTTTTGAGCACGGCAATACCTTGTCGTACCTTATTGCCGGCTCCAGCGAGTCTATCGATTCTGTAAAAAAGTCGGCGGAGTTCCGGGATCAGCAACTGACCGAGATGTTTATCTTCGTGTGCTTCAGTGATGATCGTCTGATACGTTTCATTTTCAGCCATCCGCTCCATTTTATTGAGCAATACAGTCTTTCCTACACCTCGCAAACCCGTCATCAAGATACTTTTTTCCGGTCGCTTTGCCTTCACACGCCCAAAAAGAACTCGAGCCTGTTCGAGAATTTCATCCCGTCCCGCCAACGCTGGGGGAGGGGAACCGGCACCTGGTGAAAAAGGGTTCTTGATTTTATCCATCCCCGCTCCTGGTAGCTGATGTATACAAAATTATAAGAAAGTATAGGAAGGTATAAGATAGTATAAGTGAAACTTCTTATACTTTGTTTGTAATTGAATTTCAACCAATATCATCTTCGGGAGTCAGCATCAATTTGATTCTCAGCGGCCCAACCGTCATGAAATAAATGGTTGCTTCAAGGAACAATTTATTCATTTAACCTTCACCCACCCCGACGATTTTCCTCGAACATGAAAGTGGCAAAGCTTGCACAGGGCAAAGCCGTTGGTGGGATGGTCGTTATGG
>CAYWJL010000379.1:0-662 GCA_964458145.1 uncultured Desulfovibrionales bacterium
GAAATCATTCCCCGGGAACTCACTGTTGTGGCGCAATCACGCATTTTGCCGAATCAGCCGTCACATTGGTACCTTACTGCTGAAAACCGCCTGGATATGATGCAACTCATGCGGGCTTTCCAACAATTCTTCCGGGAAAATGCAGATTCCTGGATCGAACGTTTCGATTACAAGGAAGCCGGTCCTCAACTCCTCATGCAAGCCTTCCTGCAGCGCATCATCAATGGCGGGGGGCGCCTCAACAGGGAGTACGGCCTGGGCCGAAAACGCACGGATCTGATCATCGAATGGCCGCAGAATACCGTAAAAGGCATGTTCGGACCGGTTCAGCGGGTGGTCATCGAGCTGAAGATCAAGCGAGGCAGTTTGGAAACCCTCCTTCCCGGGGCACTGGAACAGACAGCTGATTATGCCGACAAAGCCGGTACACTCGAGGCCCACCTGGTCGTGTTTGACCGGGATCCCGATGTCCAGTGGGAAGAAAAAATATGGCACATGCAAAAATCGTGGGGGCAACGAACTATCGAAGTGTGGGGCTGCTGAGATAGTGGCCCCGGCAAGGGAGTTGGCAGCAACAACCCGGCTTTTTTCGCATGGTTCGCATGTTTCGTTGGCAAAAAAAAAATCCTTTGAGCCGGCGCGATCGGTCCTCATGTCCCCGC
>CAYWJL010000379.1:672-2875 GCA_964458145.1 uncultured Desulfovibrionales bacterium
GGCAGCAGCGCCACCTGCTGCAGTAAGAATTAACAATATATTTCGGATAGATGCAGGGGGTAAGGCAGCCATGCGCGATGATGCAGGCATGAAGATGCTCGAGGATATAATTCGGATCATTTGTGATCATTGTGAGGTCGACGCCATTTATCTCTATGGCTCCCGGGCCAGGGGGCAGGAACACGCGCAAAGTGACTGGGATATTGCCGTGCTTTTTGCAACTTATGAAAAGGACCTGCTCGTGCGGGTGGTCCGTCCCCAGATGGTGGAGGCACTTTTGGAGCGGGAGCTGCGACAATACAACAAGATATCGGTTGTGGATCTCGAGATCGTTCCTCCTCCCCTGCAGATGAACATCATCAGGGGCAAGCGGCTTTATGACCGCATGGTTCCCCATGTGCGCCGGGTCGAAATGTCCATCATCTCAAAAATCGAAAAGGACTATCTGTGATGCGCGACATCCTTTATGAACAGGAAATCCAGAGGCATATCAATAAAACGATCAGAATTCTCGGTGAGTATAGTACGATCGATAGAGACTGGTCGGAAATCGACACCCTGGCTATTGAGCGAGCATTGCAGATTCTGATTGAATCCGTCATCGGCTTGTCCCGGTATGCACTGAACACCTGCTTTGCCATCAATGTATCGCGAAGCAGAGAGGCTATTGAAGAACTCAAACGCCTCGGAGAGCTTACTTCCGATGAACGAAATAAATTGAATAGAATTATCGGCTACCGCAATGTCCTGGTCCATGACTATCTGAATGTAGACGATACTATTACCGAATCCATCATCACCAGACAAGATTACGCATTCATCGTGCAGATTGCAGAGAAATTGATGGGTATTCTTGATGAGAAAGCAGGGTAGTCACGTAAATTACAAGCATAATCACAACGCAATTATCCCCGTGGATCTGTAGATACTCTGTCTGTTTGCGGTCATCTGTCTCTCTCCCTTGACTGGTTGAAATCTCTTACGAGACGACAATTCCTGCATCCGTTTTCAATCCTCACCGAGTGATCAATATGTATGGATCGATCCTGGACTGATTTGGGATTTTTTATGGATATATTAACCCGGCCACGGGACTGGCCTCTTCAAATACCGTTGTCTTTCCTACCCATACAGGGGGGGTATTGCGTGACTTTTTTCAGGAAAAGAAGTATATTTTTCTGAAAAAATGGACGGGAAAAGTGTTATGCAATCCATTGAAAAAAAAATATTTTCAAGAATATGTGGACATGGCAGGGGGTGGGCTTTTTTTGCAAAAGATTTCAGTGCCGAATTTGGCAGTGTAAATATCGACAAGGCCCTGTCCAACCTGGTCAAAAAAGGAAAGATCCGTCGTATCTGTCGAGGTATGTACGACTATCCGAAATACAGCGAATTGCTTGGTCAGGAATTGAGCCCCGATCATGACAAGGTAGCCAGTGCCTTTGCCCGTAAATTCAACTGGCGGATTCTACCGACCGGCGATGCCGCGCTTAATATGTTTGGCCTTTCGACCCAGGTGGTGGGGAAATTTGTCTATCTCTCGGATGGGCCGAATCGTACCTACGAAATATGTGGCTATGAACTCGAATTCAGAAAAACCGCGCTCAAAGAAATCGGTTTTAAACAGCAGGAAAGCGGTTTGATCGTTCAGGCACTCAAGGCTCTTGGGAAAGAACGGATTACTTCCGGGGTAGGTGAGAAAATCCGTCAACAGATTGAGCCGGAGAAATATGCCAGGATATGTAAAGAAACCAGAAGCGTTACCGGTTGGGTTTACGATGCCATCAAGAAGATCTGTCGGGAGGCTGAACTGAATGGATAAGGTTGCACGCCTGGCTCCGAAAGATCGCAGCGAACTTTTTGCAGAGACTGCCGTTCGATGCGGGATGACTCCGGCGATTGTTGAAAAGGATTTCTGGGTTACCTGGACGCTGGGCAAGCTTTTTGTTCATCCTGAACTTTCCCGTATACTCATGTTCAAAGGGGGAACCAGCCTCTCTAAAGTCTTCGGCCTGATCGAGCGATTTTCAGAAGATATTGATCTGGTTCTTGATTGGCGTATTGTAACTGAAGAAGACCCGGAAGGAAACCGTTCAAAGTCCAAACAGGCCAGGTTTAATGCGAAAGTAAACGAACGTGCACAGGAGTACATTGTCGGGGAATTGCAGGGAATGGTTACTGAAGCATTAGCCCCGCTCTGTAC
>CAYWJL010000380.1:0-2872 GCA_964458145.1 uncultured Desulfovibrionales bacterium
CACAGCCGGTTGCAGACCGAGGACCGCAATGTGGTCATTCTCGGTCCGTCGGGCTCGGGTAAATCCCTGACCCTTTTTGCCGTGGCCGGTCTGGTCACCCCGGATGAAGGGCATATCCGCATCAATGGCCGGACCGTGTTCGATTCCAAACAAGGGATAGATCTGCCGGCCAAGGATCGCAACGTGGGGTTTGTATTTCAGAATTACGCCCTTTTTCCCCATCTCACGGTACGCGAAAATGTGGCCTTCGGACTGAGTAAATCTCTGTTTCAATCCCGTTCAAAGGGGCGGAAAAAGATTGCCACGTACCTGGAAATCTTCGGCCTTCACCGTGTGGCCAATCATCGCCCCTCGGAAATTTCAGGCGGCCAGAAGCAGCGCGTGGCCCTGGCCCGTACCCTGATCACCGATCCCGGCATCCTGCTTCTGGACGAACCCTTTTCCGCCCTGGATCAGCCTCTGCGGCAGCGCATGCGCAAGGAACTCAGTTCGACCCTGAACGATTTTGAAATCCCCATGATGCTGGTCACCCACGACTTCGAGGACGTGGATCTCGTGGACAACACCATGGCCGTCTACAAGGACGGGTGCATCGGTCACATCTTCCCCAGCGGCAGCCACCCGGAACCCGGAGAATTCGCCGGGTTGATCTCGGAAACCTTTTGTGCAGCCGGGTAAGCATCTGCCCATAACTATCTCTAATAACACTCCCCAAAACTCGTAGATACTCTGTTCGAGGGTGTCGAGTCCTGAAAAAAAGTTGTCACCTTTGAAATCGAATTTTCCCCTTTGCCGTCATCCCGGCGAAGGCCGGGATCTTGAACGACACGAAGGCAGTCTCTGACATCAGGCTATCGACCTCTCCCATCAAGATCCCGGATCAAGTCCGGGATGACGTGTTGTTTGCGGGGGCGGTTGTCGTGCTGAATCAATGATACCCGGCCGGGAAAAGCAGGCCCCCAGAATCCAACAAGTTGCAAAAAAAAGAGAAACCTGGTCCCTCCCCAGCGTTTTACCCGGTGGTTTATGCCGCTTTTCGATATTGGGTAACTTCCATTTGCCGATGATTTTTTTTTGCTTCTTCCACGATAATTTCAATATCACCGGCTACTTCATCAGAAAGCCATGCATTGCCGCATAAGGAGCAAATCGTTGCCGGTACATCCCTGACCACGACCAAGGTGTTCCCCATATCTACTGTGCATGTTGTTGTTCCTTGTTTTTTATGACCTCCGCAAAGTGGACAATTATCTTCAATTTCGTTCATTACTTCCTCCTGGTCCTAAAATCATTTTCAAAGTGTTCCTCATCCGGCCAATAAGCCGTAATGACGAATATTTTTTGAGAAGCCGCATCCCATGCAATAACGACGTGTAATGGCATCTCTTCCCATGCTCCGAGAAACAATCCACTTGGGAAAGGTTTGTCATCATGATACGTTTCAATCAATTCACCATAAGTGATGACATGCTTGACTGAGGCTCTGCTGATCCCTTTCTCTAACATTCTTGATAGAGCATGTGCAGACCATTCAATCCTGTTTTTTTGTATTATATCTTTGAATTGTTTATGATTCAATTATTGACCTTTTTTAAATTGGTTCTAGCTGGATTACAGGATGGTACTTCTCGAAACATAGTTACAAAAAAATCTTAAAGATTCTGGAAATGAAGCTTGGGGCAAACGAAAGCTATATAAATTTTATAGTTCTGTCCGAGCAGGAAATCAATGCCTTCCCGAACATTTTTTGCATCCTTATAATCTGGAAACCAGACTGCTTTCCTGGTGTATGGTTCGGTAATTCGAATGCCTCCAACTCCGGGGACTGACTGCCCATCCATCTTGCTGGGGTCCACTTTATAAAGCTTTGGCACGCTTTGCCCACATTCCCGCCAAAGTCTTCAACGCCCGTTCGCCCGAGAGCCGCTCCACAAGTTCTGCTAAACGCATAGCTCCAAAATCCGCCACCCTCCTCGTCTGCCACCTACATATTTGCAGATTCCCACAGCAACACCCTGCAAAAATGTAATATCTTTCCCCTCGGCAAAAAAAATTAACCTTCCCTCCGTGCCGCATCCATGCCCCTTCTGCGGCCATCTCCCGACCTTGCTTTGGTATGGAACAGGATATGCTTTGAACAATCCATTCCAGTCCAACAACCACAATGAGGTCCACCATGGAAACGATATCGACATCTTTTGGAACCATTGAAGCCGTGCGCGTGGAAAGATTTTCAGGGGGACAGATCAAATCCCTGGTTCCCGGAGCACGGGCCCAACTGACCACTCCGTACGGGACATTCATCCCCCAATACGAAGGCAGTGAGGAGCGGCGGCGGATGATTCCGCAAGTTTCTTTTTACCCGAACGGTAGCTTGAAATCCCTTCCTCTCCAGGAGCAGACCCTGGTGACCACACCGTTGGGATCGTTGCCGGCCGAACTCGTCACCTTTTATGACAACGGTGCGGTGAAACGCATCTTTCCCATGAACGGGAAATTGTCCGGTTTCTGGAGTCAGGAGGATGAAGAAAAGCTGGCGGAGGAACTGCATATCATGGCCCCTTACGGGCCGATCAAAGCCAAGTTCATAAGTCTTTGTTTTCACCGGGATGGGACCTTGCGCAGCCTGACCCTGTGGCCCGGGCAGAAAATCGATGTGCCGACACCCACGGGAATGATTGCAACCCGAACCGGGGTTTCTTTTCACCCCACCGGCGAAGTGGCTTCCCTTGAGCCTGACCGCCCCCTTTGCATCGATACGCCCTTGGGAACCTTCCATGCCTTTGACCCCGACGCCCATGGCGTCCACGGGGATCGCAATTCCCTCCGTTTCGATCCAACCGGCAAGGTGGCCGGTCTGACCACGATCATG